>JAITJT010000189.1 GCA_031278795.1 Deltaproteobacteria bacterium
TGTGAAGGCCATAATAAACGACCACGGGGGTTTCGTGAGGGTGGAGGACAAGCTGCCCCACGGCACGGTGATGGTGGTGACCCTCCCCTACGTGAGGCCCGGGGACCACCGGGGCTAAAGATTACACGTTTTTAAAAAAGAATTTGGGAAATTTCCCCCAAAACACTTGGTTTCTTGATAGAATTGAGAAGCCGCCTAGCGAACCCTTCCTTAACAAGCCAAAAAAAAAGCCCATTTAATGCCAAACACACCCCTTCCCATCAGCGCCAAGCTCATAGCCACGGGCACCGAGCTCATCTTGGGTGGCGCCCTGGACACCAACACCCAGTTCCTCTCACAGATGCTCTCGGATCTGGGGGTGAGCGTGAAGAGCCACCTCTCGCTTCCGGATGATTTGGAGGTGCTCTCAGATAGGCTCATCAAGGCCAGGGAAAACTTTGAGCTGGTGGTGATGACCGGCGGCTTGGGCCCCACCGAGGACGACTTCACCAGGCTAGCCGCCGCCAAGGCCTTTAACCGTCCCCTTGTGTATCACCAGCACTTAGAAGATGAGATTAGGGCCTACATGACGTCCAAGGGCTTCTTGATGCCCACCAACAATTTGCGCCAGGCCTGGCTCCCCCAGGGAGCCATACACATCCCCAATCCCAGAGGCACGGCCCCGGCCTTCGCCATGAAGGAGGCCGGTAAGCTAAACGTCTTCCTCCCGGGCGTTCCCCACGAGGCCAAGTTCCTGGCCAAGACCGCCCTTAGGAGACTCATCTCGGAAACCTTCCCGGGTAGGTTGAGGAGGCTCCAGACCTACACCCTCACGGCCGTGGGCCTGGGCGAGGGACGGGTGGATGCCCTTCTCTCAGATCTGACCTTGGGCTCCAAAAACCCCTCCATTGGCCTAAGCGCCAAGCCCTACGAGACCCTGGTCCGCGTCACGGTGGACGCCGCCAGCGAAGAGGAGGCCAGAATCCTCTCTGAACCCCTCATAGGGGAGATTGAGAGCCGCCTGGGCTCCAACTACGCCGGAGAGGGCGAGCTGGGGCTCTTGGGGTCTGTCGCCCGCCTCATCACCCGCAAGGGCTATAAGCTGGGAATCATTGACTCCATCACCACGGGCCTCTTCGCCCAAAAGCTCCTCTCCATCCTTCCGCCCCAGTGCGCGGCCGGTTCCGTTACCCTCCCCTTTGGGCCCCTCAAGAGCTCCTTGGCCCAGGACTACCTCTACCACGAGGGAGCCACCCTGGTCCTTAGCCTCTCCTGCCAAAGATCTGGACCAAGGGAAAACTCCCGCATAATAGAAAGCTTTGGGGAGAGCGAAGAGCAGATGACAGTGCTCACCCATATCCTCTTAAACCCTGAACGCGAGAAGTGGCTGGGTAAAAAGAGCCCGGACAAGCAGTTCTTTCAGCTAACCCCCCTCTCTGGCCCGGCCGGCACCCTAACCGAAAGGGCCCAGGCCCTAGCCGCCTTCCAGCTCTGGTCCTACCTCAAAGACAGGGTCTGATTTTTTCCCTCTCTGTAAGTCAAAGCTCTTCCCAATAATTCCAACATTTTCCAGGGCTTTCCAGCGTTTTCCAACTTTTTCCATTATTTTCCAGCGTTTTTCGCCATTTTCTACCATTTCATTTCATCTCTTTTTAAAATCCAGTGTTATCTACAAGCCCTTTAGGCTTTTAGCCAAGTGCAAAGCCATTTAATTCAGCCCCTTGTGGGGAATTGCCAAAGGGTCCTCCATATGTTATAATTTAAAATACAATTGTCGGCTTCTTTGTTTTCATCTAAATTAGCCCATCGTTTGTCCTCATTATGTGTGGACCTCCCCCCTTATCCTACCGGATTAAAATTCCTCTTCACCCTTAAGGATGTTGATTCTCAATATCCCTCGCCCAAGTTTTAGGTGTATCTCATGGTGGAACCTCTACGGCAAATGGCCCCCCGGGGCAAAATAGTTCAGGAGAGCGAGTCCCTGAAGTTCTTGAAGCAGTGCTTCAAGGACTTCGTGGTCACCATGAAGAATCTGGCCCTCTACCCGGCCACCAGCCAGACCAACCTCCAGGCCCTCACCTCGCTCCACCAGCTTTTACATAGCTACATGAAAGCCCATGGGCCCCTTATAGTATTCGTGGTGAAAGACGGTCTGCACAATGAAAACGCTGAAAAGGTCTATGAGGAAAAGCTAAGCGACCCCATACTATCATTTCCGCTATTTAGGGACGGCATTCAGTCCATAATCTTTGAGCCGACCTTAACAGAAACGGAGCTGCGGTCCTTCATCAACATAATGCTGAGGTTTAGGACAACCACCGAGAGCGACCAGGACGACGTGGTGACCGCCCTGTGGGAGGCCTCCCTTTCCTCCATCAAGTACACCATTGCCGACGAGTACGAGACCGTGGATCCGGAGTTTGAGATAGGTGCCCTAAAGGTGGCGGCTGCCCCGGACCCGGACCGCCCGGACATAGACGCCCCCTGGCAGGCTAGCGCCCCGGTGGAGGTGGACGGCGCCTCACCTGTAGCTAAATCCGTAAACAGCCTCTTCTCCTTCGCCGATAGCCTGGATTTTAGCCACGCCCCGGGTGGCACGAACGGGAAGGTGGAGGATCCCCACGAGGGCGGAAAGCTCCTAGACGATGATTACCACGAGGAATCCAGAGACCCCTTGGGCGAGTACGGGGCTTACCCTCCCGATGACTCTAGAAACGATGGATATGAGGAGGGCGACCAGGGCTTTCTCTCCTCCCCAAAGGCGAACGGTATCCCAGGCACCCAAAACCTCTCCGATCATGGAGAGAACACACTCGAGGGTGAGATGGATTCCGACCAGGCCGCGTCCAATCCCTGGGGGGATGACGCCATGGGGAGCTTGGACCTTAGTGACATCTCCCTAGACGATGAGAATACCGAGATGCAGGCCCAGGCCACCTTGGGGGTGGACGAGGAGCTCGTGGCGGGAAGAGCCGAGAGGCTCAAGTATTGGGGCTTATCATCTAGAGAGATTAAGCAGATATCAGCGTTTTTGCAGTGGGAGGAGGCTAGATCCAAGACCTACTCGGTCTTGGAGGTGGTTTCCATAATCATTCGCTCCCCCATCCTCAAGAGCTCCATGAGGCCCTTTCTGGTTAGTTTTACCCTTGAGGAGATAAAGAGCGCCGTGGGCTCCCTGACCTTGGCCCACGCCAACCTCTTCATATCTGAACTTAAAGAGCTTGCCAAGAAGCCGGAAAGAAAAACAGCTAGGCTCATACTCCAGGAACTACTCCAGAAAATGGACGATCCGGAGATCTTATCCTCCCTTTCCCAGGTAATTGACTCGGACCAGGTGCTGGAGGGCCGCTACGACTCGTTGAGGTACTTCCTCTACCAGCTTCCCCCCACCTCCATCTCCACCATAGCGGAAACCGTTAACAACGCGAGGTCCCTCACCTTTAAGAAGCTTTTACTGGAGCTCATGGCCTACTTCATCATCACCTATGAGCTGGAGAACCTCCCCAAGATAGTCTCCACCTTAAACGAGTGGGCCATCCAGGAGCTCCTCACACTCTTCCAAGGCTTCCGCCGTCCGGTTCCCCAGGCCCTTCTTAGCTCCCTAGTCAAGAGCCGCAGCCCCCAGGTGAGGGAGGCCGCGGCCCAGTATATCCTCACAGCTGATCCAGAGAGCACCCAGCTTCTGGCCCCCATGATCGTGGACCAAAACCCCAAGCTGAGGAAGCTGGTGACCCCACCTCTCACCAGTAGAAGAGACCCACTGGTGGAAAACGCCATACTAGAGCACCTCTCGGGTCTTAGCCGCCAGAAGAGCACGCCTGATGAGGAGGAGACCCTCCTGGAGCTCTATAGGACCCTAGGCCTCTCCGCCAGCAGCCGGTCACTGGGGTACCTCGAGGAGATACTCCTTAAAAAGGACTTCAAGACCCTCTTTGAGCGGGGAGGAGACATCCACCGGGTAGGCGCGGCCCTGGCCCTCCACCTCATGCCTGAAGCCTCAGGGAGCGCTCAGATACTCTCCAAGGCCTCCAGGAGCGCCTTCCGCAACATACGCTTCGCGTACAAAGAGGCAGCTAAGATTCTCAATCGGGAGTGAGGATTGAGGAGTGAGGAGTGAGAGCTATATTCCATAATTTGGAATCTTTACTCCATAATTTGGAATCTTTACTCCATAATTTGGAATATTCCTCCAAGACTAAAATCCCATAATCCAGAAAATAGAAGTTTGATCTTCTAGATTCTAGAATTTAAGATTCCCAAACAAGGAATTCAATATTCCGAAAAATGGAATACAATATTCCATAATTTAAAGCTTCTGCTTTAAAATTCCTAAATTTGTGCCTTTTCCAAGCTTTGATATTGCAAGATTTTGCAAGATTTTCCAAAATTTTGAGATTTGATATTTTTTTTGATCTATTGTGAGAGTTTTTTTATTTTTGAAAGGTTTTTTAGAAATTACTGTTATTTAAGTCCTTTTCAGCCTAAATTATTGATAGAGCCCCAGTGAAACCATGAGCACCCAAAGTCCTAGCCCCAACAACAACAATAACAACAATAACAAGCAGAACAGCGTAAACCACACGGACATAATCCTCCAGTCACTCATGAGGCTTCCGCAGCTGGCCAAGATCCACCAGCCCAACAACAAGATCCTTGTGGACAACCTGGAGCTCTTTAGGCTCTCTCTCTTACACGAGTGGGAAAATGTCCAGGAGCTTAACCTGAGGGCTCATAGGGGGAGGATCTACTACAATAACGCCAAGGTAAATCCTGCATCCCCGGCCATGAACGTGAGCATCTTAAAACTCATGGAGTTTTGGGAGAGCAAGGGCTTTTACGGCTTCAAGTTCCAAAAAAAGGAAGATATAACCCAGAGCGACCTAGTGGACTTCATCAGGGCGGTCAATAACTGCCAGGGCCAGGAAAAACCCTCCGAGTGGCTGGCCCAGGAACTCCAGGAGTCCTGGGCCAAGCCCATAGTGGACCAGGACTTCAAGATAACCATCTCCTACGGAAGCGGTGAGGATGGTAAGCCCTCGGGTAAGGCCATGGTGTGGAACAGCGGAACCAGGACCTTGGCCGCCAAGGCCAAAAGGTCCTACTCCAGGGCCCTAGCTGAGGCCAGCGGGCTCCAGGAGAAGCTTATGAGCGGGGAGACGGTGAGCGTGGCCAAGTCCAGGAGGGTGGTCCAGGACATGGTGGAGGCCCTCTTCCAGGAAGAGAAGCTCCTTCTTAATCTCTCCACCATCAGGGACTATGACGACTACACCTGCACCCACTGCGTAAACGTGGCCATTCTCTCCATGTGCCTGGGGAAGCGCATTGGGCTTAGTAAGCTATCCGTGGTTACCCTGGGCCTCACCGGGCTCTTCCACGACTTAGGAAAGGTGGACATCCCCATAGAGCTAATAAGAAAGACCTCTCGCTTCACCAATGAGGAATACGAGATGGTGAAACACCACTCGCTCTTTAGCGTTCTTAGAATCCTCCAGATAAACGCCGACCACAAGCTAAAGTCCAGGCTAATCCTTCCCCCCTTCGAGCACCACCTGGGGGTGGATCTCCTGGGCTACCCCCACTCCAACAAGCAGTCGCCTTTAAGTCTCTTTGGCCGCATAGTGGCCATAGCTGACCACTATGACGCCCTTACCTCGTCAAGGTCTTACCGGCCGGTTCCCATGAACCCGGAGCAGGCCTTGGACATCATGACCTCCCTTTCCGGAAAGGCCTTGGACCCGCTTCTTCTAAAGGTTTTCATCAACATGGTGGGCATCTATCCCATAGGCACCCTCCTCATAACCGACCTTAGGGAAGTCACCATGGTGGCCGAGACCCCGTCTGACGCCATTGACGCGAGACCCCTGGTCTATCTCCTCCACAAGCGCGAGGGAATGATTGAAAGAGGCGATCTCATAAACCTCTCCGACCAAAACCTAGACGGAACATTTGTGAGAAACATCCTCCGCTGCTTCCACCCCGCTGACTTCGGCCTCAACCCGGCCGACATCCTCCTCTAGCCAAAACCCAAATCAATTAAAAAAACCCCCACCTTAATCTCGAGTCCAGCTCTAAGCTAGCTTTGCGCCTGGTCAAGATCCCTCGAAAAAAACTTTAGAAATAGGTGTAAAAACTCTCAAGCTTTTCCTCTTGTCGGCCGATAGGTCTATTAAGAGGGGCCAAAGCCCATGCATTTCCCGCCCAGGTTAGTACCGGCCCAAATGCCTAAAGCTTTACCCCAGGCCACACACGCGAGGAAAGAGATGAAGATAATACCCTTTGAGCCAGCCGCCAATCCCCCGGGGACCAGGCCCACTCCCAGGCCCTCTCCAGAGATAAAGCCCCGCGACGACTTCGAGGATTTCCTGAAAAGATCCGAGCGCAAGCTCTTGCCCCGAGACAAGATAGGCCTGGAGAACCTCCTGGCCAACGAAAGCGCGCAACCAGGCGACCTTAGCCAGGCCGCGGCCCTCATCACCAGCCTCATCTCCCAGTTGGGGCAAACTTGCCCCTCGGAACTGGAAAGGATCCACAATGTGGAAGGCATCCTCTACTTCTAGGCCCCAAAGGGGCCTAGAAGTGGAGATTTAGGCCCCAAAAGCTCCAAAATAGAAATTTTTACCAAAAGAGAAGACGCGGCTTAAAACGGCTTTTTGCATTTTTAGAAAAGTGTTATACTATAAGGGCATCATAAGCCCCTAACCAACGATCTAACGAGGCGAAAAATGAGCGACAATGCCAGTTCAGCTGAACTAGTCCAGGCCATGGCCCTCACTAAATCCAAGACAGCGTCGGCCACGGATCAGCACCTTGGCGCCTTGCGCCATGAGGTGGTGAAGGACATGGACAACCAGGCCCAGTTCACCTTGGAGAAGAACATGCGCGAGGCGGCCCAGCTGGAGATTGGCCGCTCCCGTAACCTAAGCCGGGTGGTCTAAGAGCCCTAAACGCTTGGTCTAAGCTTTTAAAACCAAAGAAATTCGTAGCAGGTTAAGCGTCCGGACTTACGTCCTGGGCGCTTGCCTGTTTTTTTTGGGGCCGTTTTATGCGTGAAATTTTGGGGAAAAGGGCTTGGACTGGGGGGCTTTATGGGCTGGATAAGCTGGAAAGGCCGCAAAGGTAGCTTCTATGCTGCAAAGCAAGATAGCTTTAACTGGCTGTAATGTTTGGATTAAAAGGGAAATGTTGGAATTTAGGGAATATCACTGAGGCCGCCGCTGGGTGCGGGGCGGGGTGGGGGGAAGCTTGAAGTAGGGGCCGTAGAAGTTAGCCACCGGGCCCCCGCAGCCGCCTGGATAGAGGCAGGAGTCCATGAGGCTCAGCTGCGGGGTGACTCCTTGACAGAAGCCCATTACCGTGGTGGTTCTTCCCGGGCGGGGATTAGCTATGGCTAGGGCCTCCCAGTCCCATAGGTACACTATGATGGGCTGGTAGGGTCCAGAATCGATGGTCACGAAGGGATAGGGCCCCCGGCGGTAGGTCTGATCCGGAGGAAAGATCTCCCTAATGCGGCCAGTTAAGACCAGGAGCATGCCCGTGTACTTGGCGTCAGCGTTGTGGAAGTCGGTTAGATAGGCCTCCACCAAGGCCCTGGGGGTTATGGGGATGGGCTGGATCCAGTCCCTCTGCGCGTGGAGGGCCCTGGTGCCTGGAATCTGGAAAAAGGAGAGGGTAAAAAGGACTAGGCCTAAGATAAGCGTTAGCCCAATGCCTCCGGAAAAGGCCCCAGGGCGCTTAAAAGAGCCCCTCTTTGGGGTTTTTTTCACAAATCCGTCCATATATCAGTCTTGGCTTTCAAGGAGGCCTAAAATAAAGACCACAAAGTGAAAGGACCCGGTCAATGGTGAAACAACTCCTAAAAAAAATTTAGGACTGAATATGGGACTGATAATACTCCATTACTTGGGATACGAAAACCCTGGTCTCGTGGAAAGGCGGCATTTGGTTGCCGTAGCGCTTCACGTTGTCCGGCCCGCAGTTGTAGGCAGCGATGGCCAAAGCCTCCTCATCGCCAAACTCATCTAGCAGAACTTTCAAGTAGCGCACCCCTGCTCTCACATTCTCCCTAGGTATCTGGGGAGAGGAGAAGCCCATGGAGCGGGCCGTGGAGGGGAGAATCTGCATGAGGCCCACCGCCCCCTGGGAGGAGATGGCCCCGGGATTGAACCTGGACTCGGCCTGGATGACCGCTTTCACCAGGACCGGTGAGACGGAGTTCTCCTGGGCGGCCTCCTGGATTATCTCCTCATAGCGGCCGGCCTTCTTGTCGAAGTTGGGCTTGCCATGGATGCGGGAGGCGACCTGGTCCACGAGCTCCACATTGGGGGAAAGGCTGTAAACAGGGGCATCTTGGCTGGAATCTGTTCCAGCGGCGGAGTTTTGGAATGATTGGGCCCTGGCTTCTTGAATGGCTCTCTCTTGGGCCAGGAACTTAGCCTCTCGGCTGGCGCGATCCAGGCGCATGTCATGCTCAAGAATAGCTGGAAGTATAGCTATGCTCACAGCAGAAAGCGCAAATATGGCGCGCATTTTTATCTCTTTGAAGAATGTATGTGCGTTTGAATCTTTCATAGTAGGTTCTTATATCATCTCGCTAAATAATTGTCAAACTAAATACGACATCTAAGGGCAACATTTGCTATCGCTTAGGTAACAATGCACGATACAACGTGCTCTTATAAAAATAAGGCGCATATCGAGTATGTCAAGTGGAGTATTCACACTCATTTTCTTTACACGGCTTCAAATGGGGCTTTTAGGCATAAAAAAAATTTTAATGCTTAGTATTTAAGCTCTTTTTCCCAATAAGTTGAAAAAGTCCAATAATGCTAGGGACTTATGGAGAGGTAAAAAATTTTTCACAGCCCTTTTTTGGCACAAAATTCACCACTGGATTTATTTCAAGCTGAGAAAACTTGCTCTTAAACCTTAAATTATAATTATAGAAATAAAAATTTAGGTTTTTTAATTACAAAAATGTAGTTTAGCTGTGTTTTAGAAGTATGAAAGCTTATGGGCTCAGGGTTTATGAGCATTTTTCATACTTATTTGTGAGTTTTAAGGTGGCAAAATAAGTTGGTGGAACATGAAAAAGTAAAAAAAGGCGCCACTTTAAACTAAAAACATAGGTAAAATGCGAGCGATCTGGGGATTTTTGAAGTAAAACATTAATAAACGCTAAAAAAGCCTTGTAAATATGGTATTTTTTTTTAAAATCTTGCAGACATGAAACAGGCCTTCTACATTATGGTAAGGATTTCTTAAAAAGCGCTTAGTCCATACAGTTAGAAGCCTATAGAGAACAAATGCAAAATATAGGCCGTAAAATTCAAGTGTCATACCTTTCTCGCAAAAAAATAAGGCCTTTTTGTGGGTGATTTAGATGACTTATGAGGAAAAAGGCCAACTTTACTTTAATAAAAAATTTTTGTAAAATAGTTTTACATAATTTTCCCTATTTTATATGCATATTTAGATAAAAAAATAAATTAATACCATGAAATTTCTGGACAAAATAGAGCCCCTTCTCCTACTTGCGGCAGTGGCTGCGGGAGTTCTCCTAGGTGGCGTAAAGATAGTGGAGAGCCTTGCGCAGGCCTTCATATCGCCTTTTCTCACCTTCATGCTCTTTGGTCTCTTCTGGGACGTGCCCTTAGGTGATCTGTCGAAAAGTTTCCGTAATGTAAAGTTCACGTTTACGGCATTTACCATAAATTTTATCTGGACTCCCCTATTCGCCTGGTTACTCACCCGGATATTCCTAGAGCCAAGCCCGCAACTGGCCCTCGGATTCATACTACTCATGGTCACGCCCTGCACGGACTGGTACCTAGTCTTCACCAACATGGCCAAGGGTGACCTCAAGCTCTCTCTCGCCATACTCCCGGTTAACCTCATAACCCAGGTGCTCCTACTTCCTATCTACATCCTCATCCTGGGCGGATCGGTGGGCTGGACGGATCCCCTGCTCCTTTTAAAAAGCGCTGTTATGGTATTAATCGTGCCCTTCGCGCTCGCTAAAGCCGTGAAGTATCTTCTCCGAAAGCAAAAAAAAGCGAGCGCGCTCATGGAAAATATCTTCGTAAAAAGGCAGTTCTTCTGGCTGTGGATGGCCATCCTCGCCATGTTCGCCTCTGAAAGGATTATTGGAAGCGGCTATCTTCCCATCTTTTTGTCCATACTCTTTCCGGTACTTATCTTCTTCGTCCTCACCTTCTTCATATCAAGAACCATCGGTAAACTTATGGGCTTTGGAAAGGAAGGCACGGTGAGCCTCATGTTCACGACACTCGCCAGGAACTCGCCCTTGGCCCTGGCCTTCGCCCAGAGGGCCTTCCCCCAGGAGAAGATGATACTCATCCCCCTAGTGATTGGCCCGCTCATAGAGCTTCCCATACTCGCCTTGATGGCGCAGTTTTTAATTATGCTGGGAGCGAGGCCTGACAAGGCGGAAAGCTCCGTAAGAGGGTCCTAAGAGCTAATTTAAAAAAACTCGCTCGCAATTTTTCATTTGATTTTTATGGGTTATTTAAAAAAGCCACTGGAAATCATTTGGTGTGGGGTATTTGTATTTTATTTCTTTGTTAAATATCAATTTTACTCAAGCAAAAATAAATCAATTGGAAAATAAAATTCCACTAGATCTTAAAATTAATTTAAGCGAAACCTTATGGAGCATCCCCAGCTCGCCACGAAAGGCGCAGTTTTTAATTACGGTGGTAGTAAGAAATGATAAGGCGAAAGCTTTCGCAAAAGAGACACAAGAGCTGATTTAAAAATACTCGCTCGCCTTTTACATTTTAATTTTGAGTGTTATTTAAATAGATACTGGAAATCTTTTGGTGTGGAATATTTATATTTTTCTTTTTGCTTAAATATCAATTTGCTAATTAAAATAAATCAATTGGAAAACAATATTCCACCCAC
>JAITJT010000291.1 GCA_031278795.1 Deltaproteobacteria bacterium
GGCTCTTTGTTGGGGGCGAGCCCGGAGGGGTCGGATACCCTGAACTCCAGCTCCTCATCCCCGTCCATAATGGGGATGAAGCTAGTGTTGGAATCGCAAAATACTATTCTTTCTTCCTCGCCATTCCAGGTGGAAAAGAAGCTCACCCCGTCTCTTCCCAAATTAAAGAGCGCGAAATCCAAGGTCTCTTCGTTTTTGCTTAAGAGAAACTCTCTTTTGGGGTAAGCCCCCCTATCCAGGCTAAAATCCAAGATACTCTCCGGCACCAAGCCCTCGGCGGTGAGGCACTCTTTGACGATATCCGGGCCTGTTTTTCCCAGATAGAGCCTGTTTTGGATCAAAGAGGAAAGCGCCCCTAGGGCGCTCTCCAGGGTAATTAGGATAAATATGCTATCCAGGTAGCTACGTATCAGCTGGATTTTAGCAATCTTTCCGCACCATTTTATGAAATGGGCCGAATGATGCTTATCTTTTTCACTATGCTCAGAATCATAGATGCTAAGGCTAGCGTCCGTTCCCAGAAGCTTTTTCCTGTCAATCTTGGATAGTTCTTGGGCGGAAAGGCTAATTTCCATTTCCAGGCGGAAGGGCACGTTTAGTTCCAGATCGCCCGTAAAGGCCAGAAGCCTTGGGGAAAGATCCGGAAAATCCAGGAACTTTACGTGAAATGTGTGCTCTAATCTGTTCATAAAATTTTTTTTTCCCGCCCTTAGCTAGCACCTAGTTAGCACCTAGGCATTAATTAGAGCGTCTTTAATCATTAGGCCTTTTATTTTTGCGTTTTCTTGTTTTTCTTGAGTTCAGATCGCAGACGCTCCCTTTGCTTGGGGTCACTAAGTAGACCGCGTAAACCCGTCAGCAAGCTCTCGTTGGTCATGAGCGCCCTCTGGGCGCTCATGACCTTGGAGCGCATGAGGGAGGCCTCCTTCAAGGGACCAACCTTCCCCACTATCTCAGCTGGCTGGAAGTCCTGAAGCGATCCAAACTCAAGGGTTATGGGAATGCGCGGCGGATCAATTTCTCCGGTCAAGCTTTGAGGGATCATCAGTTCCAGCTTGGGCTTAAGCGCCCCCATTACCTGATCCAGGTTGTCGCGGTTAACGTCTATGGGGATTCTCGATAGGAAGGGCTCAAGGTCCTCACAGGCGGTGAAGTCGCCTAGGATGAGGAGCTTGAAGGGGAGCTCTTTTTCCTCCCCGTCACCTGCCGTCTTGTAGACGATGTTCACCCGATCCTTGTTTCCGGACGTCTTGTCCGCGCTCATGGCCAACTCCTAATTTAACTATGGGTAATATGCGTGTATGCCTTAAAAGCTCTTATGTTTAAAGACGTTTGGGGAAGTTCTTGGTAAATTCCAAGAAAATTTGCTTTTTAGAGGAAACTTTCTTATTTTTGTGATCCGTCTTAGCCTTTCTTTAGCTTTCTTATCCCTTCTTGGCCCTTTCCCATCTTTACTCGCCCGCCACCAACATTAATCGCTTTTCTTCGCTTTCGCTTTTGTTCGTTTTTGTTAGCCATATATTCGTCTTGGTTAAGACTCTTAAGAAAAGGCCCGCTAAAGAAAAAAATGCCTATGGCTAAACGCTTTTCAGCATTGCTTCTATGGAAATTATGATAACAGAATAGAAGGTGAAAAAAAACAATGGCGGT
The DNA here is from genome assembly GCA_031278795.1 of Deltaproteobacteria bacterium. The sequence goes on from JAITJT010000291.1 coordinate 1,651, forward strand.
TTTTTGGGCCCAGAGGGGCACAAAAAACCGCCAAGGTTAGCTAGCTACGATAGGACATTGGTCATGATGGGAATGAGATGCCCAAAGCCCCTCCCCGAAAGAGACCCTAGGGGTGGCGTTAGTTGGGGAGTAGCCTTAACAAAAAAGGATTGTGGGGTTCTCTTAAGCTAATAGAGAGTCTTGTGAACTTAACCCCCCAAAAGTGACCCGGCTGATCCGAAGAGCAGCTTCAAGTCGTCGTCTGTGAAGAGGAAGCCGATTCCGAAGAAGGGCGAGGCCCGGTGCAGATCCGAGATGAAGTCGTCGTAACCGGCGGATATGTACATGAACTTCCAGAACTTGTAGGTGGCCATGGCCCGCAGGTGCGGGTTGTGGTCGAAGTCGCCGCTGAAGGCCTCGAAGGTGAGAACCAAGTCGTCATCCAGGAGGTAGTAGTCTACGCCCAGGCCACCTCCGGACTCCATGACTCCGCCACGGATGACAAAATTATAGAACCTCTGGGCTATCTGGGCGTTTATCTTCAGCTTCGAACGGTTGCGGGACTCTTGGAACCACCGGTCATTGCCGTCGGTGAAGTCCTGGCGCTCGTAGGATCCAAAGTAGTCGGCCGTAACGCCCAAGAGGTAGTAGCGATCCGGAGAGGTGAAGATCTTAACCCCCACGCCCCCCTTCACAAAGGAGTAGCGGGTCATGAAGTCCACCCGGAAATCCAGGGCGACCGATATGGAATCCCCCTCGGATATGAAGTCGCTCACCCCGGTTAGGACCTCGTCCAGCTTGTTCACGGTGGTGTCGTCGTTCACCAGCTTCCCGATGGTGCCTTCGCCCCGGTTTATCTTTCCAGCTATGTCGCGGATGTCGCCTATGGCGGTCTGCACCTCCCTAATCAAGCCGTCGCTGTTGATGAGCTGACCCAAGGTGCCTTCACCCCGGCTCACCTTCTCGGTTATGGTCTCCAGGTTTTGGGAGGCCTTCTCCAGGGAGGCCAAGGCGTTGGTGAGGTTGGGGCCATTCTCCTTGGCCAGGTTGTTGAGGTTCTCGGAGACCTCCTTTACGTTCTGGATGATGGCCCGGATGTCATCGGTTCCACCCTCCTCGGTCAAGGCCGAGGTGAGCTTTTTTAGATCGTCCGCCACTCCGGAGAGCTTCTCCACCAAAACCGTCATGTCCTCGGACGAGGTGGTCTTCTCCAAGTGACCGCCTGGGGCTATGGTGTCAGCGGTTCTAAGCCCCGGAACCAGCTCCACGTACTTGTCACCCAGGATGCCCTGGCTCTTGATGTAGGCGTGGGTGTCCGTGGGGAGGGTCACCCCGTTGAGGATGAGGAGAGTCACCTGGGCCTTATCATCATGGAGGGAGATGTTACCCACGTGGCCCACGCTAATGCCGGCTATCTCCACGGCCACGCCCTGCTTGAGGCCGGTGACCTGGTCGAAGAGGGCATCTATGGAGTAGTAGCTTTCCCGGTAGGATTTGAGGGTACCCAGCCTGAAGGCCATCCAGCCCAGCACTAACATGCCCAAGAGCACGAATATTCCGACTTTTATTTCAGTTGAGGTTTTGTACATGGTTTATAAAAAAGAGCTAAATTTTTTTTGAGGCTTTCGCGTCTTTTAAGGACGCTTTGCCTTTCTCCTTTGGAGTGTTTGAAAGCTTAGAAAAAAAACCAAAAATAACAAGGAAGTTTAGGGTTTATTTAGCCATAACTAAAAAACTTATGGATCCTTACATTTGGGTGCCCGCCCAAATTTTGGAAACTTAGCTTTGAAAAAAGCCTCAGAGGCCTTTTTATAAAAAGCCTCATCCGCTGGGGATACGTGAGGTTTATTTAGCTATAGCTAAATAATCTTGGCCTTATAGCCTCTTGGTCTCTCTTATGAATGACCTGTAACATGATCCTAAACATGGGCCTTTAAGCTGGCCTTAAATGGCCGGAAAGCTAAGGCTTCCAGGGACTCTTATAGTCCCAGATTCTTAGTTTTTTTAGCTATAACTAAAAAAATCGCAAGTTCAAGGTCGTTCAAGTAGAAAGTTCTTGGCCAAATCCTTGCTGCCAAAGGCCTTGTTGCGGCCGCCTCCGGCGGCCGGATAGGCATTAAGGAAAAAATCATGCCTTTCCAGGCCTTCAATCTTAGATCTTTTAGCTATAACTAAACAAACTCCATATCACTAGCATCTTTAGACAACTTGCAAGGCGTCAAGAG
>JAITJT010000295.1 GCA_031278795.1 Deltaproteobacteria bacterium
TTCGCGTTTATCCCACTTGGGTTTTAAGGGTTTATGCCACTTGGGTTTTAAGGGTTTATCCCGCCGGGTTTCCGTTTATCTGAAAATACAACTCATCATTAGCGGAAGAAGGATTTTTACCAAGGCGCTTCAATAGATTTCAATGCATATGAATAGTAAGGTTTTTTTGATAAGCTAAAAAATAAGGGAGGACCAATCATCACAAACAAAGAGTACACAAAAAAAAGCATTAATATATAAGGCGCACACGATCAAGTTATACATATATAAGGTAAGACAAACACATACAAGATGGATTTAGTGGACGACCAGCTTTTAGGAATCTCTGGCTTTGGCAAAAGCCCTTAAGAAGCGCGACTCTCCTTGGCTTTTTCGGGTTTTCCCAGATAATAGAGCACGGTTTTTACGGCATCTATCTCCCCTAAGTTTTTGTTGAGCATCTCCGCGGGCACGAAGAGCTCGCCCTTGGAAGTGAACTCCAGGGTCTTGGTGGGATCCTGCATAAGGGCGATTATCTTTTCCAGAACCGTGTCTTTTAGTTTCTTGGGATCCTCCATGAAGCTAATCCTTAAGCCGCGCGAGCTGCGCTCCACCCTCACGGCCCTGATTTTCTTGGCCAGGAGCTTGATCATGGACATGTCCAGGAGGTTCCTGGCGGCTGCCGGGGGTTTGCCGAAGCGATCCTTTAGCTCGTCTTCTATATCTGTTAGCTCCTTGAGGGTCTGGGCCCGAGAGAGCCTACGGTACAGGGTTATCCTGGCGTTGGTGTCCGGGGCGTACTCAAAGGGGAGATAGGCCGGTAGTCCCAAGACTATCTCAGGCTCGTAGTGCTCCTCCACGGGCTCTTTTTTAAGCTCACTCACCGCCTGTTCCACCATCTGGGTGTAGAGCTCATAGCCCACCAAGCTCGCGGAGCCGTGCTGGGCGACGCCTAGGACGTTTCCGCTTCCTCTAATCTGGAGGTCGTGGAGGGCCACCTCGTAGCCGCTACCCAGCTCGTTGTTCTCCATGATGGCCTGGAGGCGCTTTTTAGCGTCTATGGAGAGGGTGTCCGGGTCGTCCACCATGAGGTAGCAGTAGGCCTGCTGGGTGCTGCGCCCCACCCTACCCCTGAGCTGATAGAGCTGGGCCAGGCCGAAGCGGTTGGCCTGGTCGATTATTATGGTGTTGGCGTCCGGAAAGTCCAGACCAGACTCCACAATGGTTGTGGATATCCAGACGTCTATCTCCTTTTTCCAGAACTTGGTGACTATCTCCTCTAGCTCATTGGGCTTGAGCTTGCCGTGACCCACCCCAAAGCGCACCAGGGGCAAGAGCTCCTTTAAGTGCTTAACCCAGTGCTGGATGTCAGCTATCCGGTTGTGGATGAAGTAGACCTGGCCGCCTCTTTCTAGCTCCCGCTCTATGGCCTCCACCACGATGGAATCGTCGCAGCGGACGAGGCTGGTCTGGACCGAGAGCCTGTCCACCGGAGGCGACTGAATGAGGGAGAGGTCCCTTATGCCGTTCATGGACATGGAAAGCGAGCGGGGGATGGGTGTGGCGCTCATGCTTAAGACGTCCACGTCGGTCTTTAGCTTTTTTAGCCTCTCCTTGTGGGCCACCCCGAAGCGGTGCTCCTCATCAATCACCAAGAGCCCTAGGTCTTTGAACTTAATGTCTTTCTGTAAGAGCCTCTGGGTGCCTATGACTATGTCCAGCTTGCCTACTTCTAAATCCTTCAAGGTCTCCTTTACCTCCATGGGCTTCTTGAGTCTCGAGATGGAACCAACGTTTACCGGCCAGTCATGGAACCTCTCCTTAAAGGTTCTCTCGTGCTGCTCGGCTAAGATGGTGGTGGGAACCAGGACAGCCACCTGCTTACTGTCCGATACCACCTTGTAGGCCGCGCGTATGGCCACCTCGGTCTTCCCGAAACCCACGTCACCGCAGACCAAGCGGTCCATGGGATTGGCCTTCCCTAGATCCTTCAACACTTCCTCTATGGCCTTGGCCTGATCCGGGGTCTCGTCGTAGGGGAAGGCGCTCTCGAAGTTCAGGAAGTCCCCGTCCTTTTGGGAGTAAGCGAATCCCGGGGTCATCTGCCTCCTGGCGTAGAGCGCCAGGAGCTCCTCGGCCTGCTTCCTTATATCCTCGTGCACCTTGGTCTTCAAGCGCTCCCAGTTGGCGCTCCCCATCCTGTCCAAGGAAGGCGGCCTGTCGTTGGCCCCCACGTATTTACTCACCAGCCCAAAGGTCTCCACAGGCACGTAGAGCATGTCCCCTCCCTTGTACTCTATGGCCAGAAACTCGCCCTGGTAGCCCGTGGACATGGTCTTGGTCTCCAGCCCGTGGTACTGGCCAATGCCGTAGTCCGTGTGCACCACGTAGTCACCCGGGGAGAGGTCGTGGAGGCTTAGGCCTCCGGAGAGGCCGCGTATCTCCTCGGAGGCGCGTTTGCGCGTCCTCCTTTTCGATCCAAATATCTCCTCTTCCGCTATATAGGCCTCGTTCTCATAGGTCGCCACAAAGCCTTCCGAGAGCTGGCCCACGCTAAAGATTAGCTCGCTTTTGGGGTTTCTGGGGGACCTATGGGGGGTGAGGCCGTCTTTGGAGATGACCATGGGGGCCACCCCCTTGGGGGCCTTAAGTGGAGAGAGGTCATAGTCCAAAAGCATCTCAGCTAAGCGCTTACTCTGCTCTTTATTGCGCAAGACCAAGTTGACCCTATAGTTCCTTCCCAAGAGCGACCTAACCTTGGCCACCAAGGGGAGGAGAAAGCTGGAGTTTAAGCCCGGGGTCTTTAAGCTCATCTTCAGATCCGAGGTGCTCTGGATGGAAAAGGAGATATTGCTTACGTTCTTCCCTTGGGCTTGTGTTTCCAAGATCTTGAATTGGCTAACCTCTATTAAACCCCCACTAGTGTCCATTAGCCCTGGAAGCAAGGTCTTGGGCTCCTCATAGAGCCTATTCAAGGGTATATGGGGAATCTCCTCGCGCCTCAGTCTGGAAAAGTGGTTCCTTAACCCCAAAAAACCGCTCTCGGCCGCTTTTTTTATTTCAGGGGTCTCATAGAGCAGAACCATAGCCTTGCTCTCTTTTAAAAACACCGAGAAGTCCACCAGGTTGTCCTCAATAAGAGGCGTCCAGTTCTCAAAATCCCTAAAGTCACCACCGGTCGTTAGGTTGTGGTAGACCGGCTCCCACAGGGCCCTTAGCCAGTTATTCTTATAGGCCATCTTCTCAAGGCGCTTAGATGCCTCCAAGGTACTCTCCTTGGTGATGGGTACCGCGGCTATGGGGCCAATCACCAGATAGGGAATCTTACCCACGGATTTTTGGTCTCCCACCAGGAACTCCCTCACGGACTCCACAAAGTCCCCAAAAAACTCCACCCTGACCGGCCTGTTTCTCCTCACCGGATAGACGTCCACGATACCACCGCGGACTGAGAACTCCCCGTGGTTCTCCACCTGGAGCACCCTACGGTAGCCGTACTCGGAGAGCCTCGCCGGAAAGCTCTCAAAGGGCAGCTCCATCCCCTCCTCCACCTTCAGGCTGCGCCCTTTTAAAAAGCTAGGCTTGGGAAGCTTACGTAATATTGAGGGGACCGAGGTCACCACCACCGAGCCCCTTCCCTCCAAGAGCTTGGAAGCGGCGTAGAGCCTCTCCCCCATGCCCGTAATACCTGAGTACTTCTGAAGAAAAGGCGAGCGGTCCAGACCGGGGAGCAGGCTGATGTCCCCGTCTGGGTAGAAGTACTCCAGGTCCCCCACAAAGTCCTCGGCCTCCAAGGCCGTGGGCAGCACCACCAGGAGCACCTTTTTTCTGAAGCTATCCTTCATGAGGCGCGCCACCTGGTCAGCGAGCGCGGGGATGGTTAATCCCCAGAGCTTGACGGTCTCGCCTTTATGGGGGATTAGTTCCTCTGTGTCGCCGCTGTAAGGCTTGAGGGTGGGAATGCTGTCATGGGGTCTATCTTGTTCTGGGTTCATAGTTAAGCGAAATAGTCCTTCTGTATCCGATTTATTCTGGGCGCAAAATGAGCTTAAGCGCTCAAGGCTCGCCCTTAAACATTGTATTTTACCCGCTTAAAGGGAAAAAAGAAAATCTTTTCTTCGCCTTAAGAGACAAATTTGCATCTAGATGCATCTGGAAGGCTTATGGGGAACTGGGAGCCCTTGGGAAGGGCTTAAAGATGCTTAGCGTCAGCTGGTGGCAGTGGGCTGGATATTATGGGGAGTGTTAGCTTAGGGAAAAAGGAGAGCTTGGGGGGAAAGAGGGAAAGAAGTCTTTGGATAATTTGCACTTTTGAAAGCGCGAAGCTAGAGAAAAAAAAGGGGCCTTAAAAAGGCCTTGGATTTAAAAAAAAAGGAAAGTTAATGATGAGCTCTGCAATTATAAATTAGAGATTGATGTTTTATTTTTGTAAAAAAGCTATATGTGATAAGCATCTTGCTGATAATAAATATTTAAAGACAAGAACTTTTAAAAAAAGTTTCATGCCAAAAGCTCAAGAAAGTGCTTTTGAAAAAAATATATGAGATCATCAAAAAATAATCATATAGATCGTAACAATGCTAAGCTTAGATCATTATAATATGCAAGGATGATTTTTTAAAAATAAAACTTACGCTATTACTTTGAAAAGTTCATCTTATACGGATATCCCGTCATGTTTTGGAGGACGCCGTCAGCGAAGGTCGCCTCCAAATAATGGTAGAATGTCTTCTGAACCGAGCCTTCATCTTTAAAGAAAAGTTGAACGTTGTATTGGTTGAAATCGCCGAAAACGTGGGGAAGCTTGGAGCCAAAGAGAAGAACTTCCCTGTCGTTTTTGATTTTAAATTTGAAGGGTTGGTGGATAGCGTCGATTACAGATTTTTTTTTGGTTTCACCCAATTTAACAACAATGTTGCTAGTTATGGCTGGCATTCTTTAACTCCTAAAACTTGAGAAACTTAGTGAAAAATGTTGATTTTATCTTACACTTTGATAAGTATAACATAAAAAACTTCTTAAAACAATAAAGTTACGAAAAGTAAAAAATGGATAAAAATCAATATGATTCCGGAAAACAAGAGTAAAAAAGAATAATATTAGACATGTTCGGCATTTATTTAGAAATAAATAAAAAGGAAAAAAATAAAGAATAGTAAAAATTAAAATTGAGAGTAAGCTATAAGGTTAAAGGGACTTGGAGAGAAAAACTAATGGTGAAAACAAATGATTTTACCTTGATTTTACGTTGATTTTATGTTGATTTCAAGCTGATTTCAATTTTTATAATATCAAAACCTTAGGAGAAAATAATCGTGAAACTTAAATATTTTGATCCAAGGGAATCAAGATTATTTTTCCAAGGTTTTATTATGGAGAACGCCCCGGATCCCACTATGATCTCAGCCGTCAGAGAGCACGAACTGGATTAGGACTTGTCCGTGGGAAGTCCTAGACCCTCCTCTGTCATAGCTTTTAAATATTGCTGAGCTTCCAGATGCCCAAGATTCGCAGCTTCCTGAAAAAGAATAAACGCTTTCTTATGATTCTTTTCAACTATGATTCCCTCGAAATAAAGACAGCCCAAATTGAATTTGGCCATTTCGCATCCGTTATCAGAGGACTTTCGGTAATATTCCAGGGCTTTGTTCTT
>JAITJT010000018.1 GCA_031278795.1 Deltaproteobacteria bacterium
GACCGCTCTATCCAGGCCGAGCGCGGCGTTATCCTCATAAAGGCCCTGGCGGACGCCGATCTGCGCCTGGATGCGCCTTGTAGCGGAAGAGGTAAGTGCGGAAAATGCATAGTCACCGCTACCGGGGAGATATCTGATCCCAACCAAGCCGAGATAAAATTCGCGGACGGCAACGCCTCCAGGCGCCTGGCCTGCCAGGCGGTGGTGGAAGGCGACGTGGAAGTTAGGCTGGAAGGAGACACTGTCTTCAAGTCCATGAAATCCCTAGGCGACCACGAGCCCTACGACTTCGACCCGCCGCTAGAGGAGATTGAGCTTCAGATCTTAAACCGCCAGGATCCCACGGGATGCCTAGACGTGCGGCACATAAGCACCCACAGCATAGAGGCCTTAAACCAGATAGCCCAGGTGGACGGCACCTATAGCCGCGGCCGGGCCTTGGTGTTCCAAGGAGAGCTCTTGGAGGCCTGGCCCATAGACAAGGACAACGACAGAAAGACCGGACCCCTGGCGGCCGCCTTTGACTTGGGAACCACGGGCCTGGCGCTCGCGGTGATCGATCTAAGCGACAACAAGATAATAGCCATAGACACCGCCCTAAACCCCCAGGTGGTGATGGGTGGTGACGTCATCAGCCGCATTACCGAGACCTACGACTCACCGGAGAACCTCTTAAGGCTCCAGTCCCTAGGGCTCGAGGGCCTCTCCAGCATGGTCATCTCGGCCGTGGGCGCCGATATGGGAAAAGACATATCCGCGGCCATAATAAGCGGCAACTCCACCATGCAGCACCTCCTCGCCGCGGTTAATCCCAAGAACCTGGCCCAGGCGCCCTATCGCCCGGTCTTCACCCACATGCTGGACATCTCGCATTTAGCGGAGAGACTAAGCATCTCCAAGCACGCCAAGGTTCTCATGGCGCCTATGATATCCAGCTACGTTGGAGGTGATATAGTTGCGGGCATCTTGGCGGTGCAGCTAAAGAAGCGCCCGGGCACCGTGGTGTTTATTGACATAGGCACCAACGGCGAGATAGTGATATCTAGAGATGGGAAGCTGGTGGCCACCTCCTGCGCGGCCGGGCCCGCCCTGGAGGGCATGAACATACTCTGCGGCACCAGGGCCGTGACCGGAGCCATCGACACCTTCGTCATGGAGGGCGACTACAGCTACAAGTACACCACCATCTCGGACGCCCCGGCCATGGGCATCTGCGGATCGGCACTAATCGACATCTGCGCCTATCTCATCAAGAACAAGGTCATCAACAAAGGCGGCCGCATGAAGAACCCGGCCGACCAGAAGGTCTTGGCGGATGACGGCCGCTTCTACCTAACCGATAAGGTGTTTTTGGATCAGCTGGACGTGAGGCAGGTGCAGCTAGCCAAGGGCGCCATAGCCGCGGCGATGGAGATGCTCATGGAGCGCCTGGGACTGACCCTAGGTGACATTGATGAGATAGTGATTGCCGGATCCTTTGGTTACCACCTGAGGGCGGACAGCCTCAGGTACATCTCCCTCATACCGCCCGACTACGAGGGCCCGGTGACCTTCGTGGGGAACTCGTCCTTGGCGGGATCGGCTAGGCTCTTAAGGAACCGCGACTCAATTCAGGAGGTAAACGATTACCTCAAGGAAGTGGAAGTCATAGAGCTGGGATTCGATCCCAAGTTCCAGGAGGAATTCGTGAAACACCTGGCCTTCCCGGACGTGAACAAGGTGAAGGCGCAGCAAAACTAAAGCGCGACATTTTTAAAATATTTTCACCCGGCCCCTCAGGCCGGGTGTTTTCTTAGAAAGATGTTTTTTCTCTTTTCTATATACTAAAACAAAGAGACCCGTGTTTACCCGGAGTTCGCGCCCAAAAATAAGGTATAAAAAAACCGCACTGTAGCCGGTGTTGACGCGCGTTACAGTTGAGAAAGATGTATCAATAAAAATAATAATAATAAAATAAAACAAACTAACAATAATAAAAAAAACAAGGAGGAAAGATATTATCTTCCTCCCTGTTTGATGAAGCTTAGATTTTTTTAAAAACTTTGATCGCGCGCGCTTGGAAATAAGGCGCAGAGCTAAATTTACCTAAATTAACGAGTAGTTTTCAAAAAGGTCCTTGGCCTCTATCAGTAGCAAGAAATCGTGTGACCAAGGATATACAGCGCTGTCCAGGACCTACCGCCTCCACAAGTGTTGCAAGCGTATGCGGCATCAGGGTTTAAAGAGTTGCAATTACCCTCGCAGGCTCTCATTAATGGATAGTCAAGACGATTACAGTCTCCTCTACAAGCATGTACGGCATCAAAATTATCAATCACCCTGCAATCCCCTTGGCAAATTAGAATGGCATCATTATCCAAGTTGAGTCTGTAGCAGTGATCGGAAAATTTGGCCGCGCGACGATCATCTTGGCGCTCTCTTTCTCGCTCTCTTTCTCGCGCGCGCTCACGCTCGGCCTCTTCATCTAGAAATGTATCTATGCCTTCATCGGAGCTTTTTTGTCCTCCCTTGATGGTGAGCTTTGCCGAATATAATTTATCAGGGACAATTAATACGGCCGCGATCACCAAAACAATAAGTACGGAAATAGGTATACCAAACCAATATTTTAACTTATTCATAATTAAATCCTAAAATTTGTAAAAGTGAGCAGATAAAAATATTAACCGTGAAATTGAGAAAAAACCCGTCACTAAAGTTCTATAACATAGAGTCGATACTCTAGAAACTCAAAGTGGAGAAGCATTTAGCTTTAATTGGAAACTTCCACAACATCAACGGTTAATTCTGGATCGCCATTTAAAACTTTATCTTGTTGTATGGTGAGGACTTTCGCTGAGCTAGCCACATCCATTTTAAATGTTACTCGATCATTTATCATGTCATCTTTTGATTTAAGAGTGTAATGACGAACTTCCTCGTATTCGTCAATGTCATCTTGGTGGAAATCAATTCCTAAAAACGCCTTTCGAGTGATATTTTTCACGGGAACTGTCATGCGATATCTAACAGCTATTTTAGCTGGATATTTTATCCCGTTGTTGGGTCTACCACGAAGTTTCATATGTATAACCGCATCCTGCACCATGTCTTGATAGTGAAAAATATATTGGTGCTCCCCTGTTTGCCTGCGTGTATTCGCGGATGGATCCATATTATTGGCGGAAAGCTGCATATCGAACTTTTCGTTTAACAATTCTTGTTGCCAGTCTTCCACTTCAGCGGCGACCGCGGCGGATCTTTCAGATTCTGGAACATTAGAACGAACAATACGCTCCGCCGCCGCGATTTCAGTATTCGCGACTGGGAGGGCGGAACTAACATACGTGGGATCGATTTCCCTCGCCCTGGACACAGCCGTTTGGATACCGGGAAGATTATGGTAAACACGGTATATAGTCATTAGTTCTTCGGGTGATCTTGAATTGTTAACTCTATCTTTAAGATAATTGATAGTATCCGCTTCGACAGCTTTACCTATTATATTAACTCGTTCTTGAGAAAGTTGGAGGGTGTAGTTAGATGGTTTCTCTCCCAATATGGTCAGCGCCAGGGCCAATGGAGATAAAACGGTTTGAACCACGGCATCAGCGGGATCTTTCACCATGTTGTCATGCCCATAAAATACTGATACATTTGTGGTCGCTTGATAGGTGTTTTTGTCACCACCGGTTTTTGGAAATGGGCAGGCATATGTTCCGTTGGAGTTAATGATTACGTAATCTAACATGTATCCTTCTTTTGGATTGACTGATACATTATTCGCTCTCGCCTGGTCAATTACTTTTTCGGAGGGCTCTTTAATATCTTCATCCGTGATAACGCCCTTTTTTTGTGGATAAATATTTACAATTTCAACACTGCCGTCTTTGAGGAAATATTTAAACTCAACTATGCTAGCTGTCGGCAAACTAAAGGCACGAGCTAAATCCCCGGAACTGATCGCGGCTGATCTTGTCTGAAGCGCCTCTTGGTGAAAACTCGCGGTCGATCCACAGCTAACTAAAAAAGGAATATATAAAAATAAAACAACAATACCAAAAATTTTAAACATTTTCATGACAACATGGACTCCTAATAACATTACTAAAATATTTTTATGCGAAAACAATTATTAAAGTATCAAAAATCACCTAAAAATTCACTCTTCATTTAATTATAAATTTTGCGTATGCGTAAGATATTCTTATTATTTATAGCCATATACGTTTATCTTTAGCTTGACGTACTAATCTTTATTTTCGTGAAGGTAATGAATTCTTAGGTAATTTTAGTCTGAACTATTTTTTTGATAAGATGAGAACAGTCGCGGTGGATTAACATTGTTTATGTTTAAGTTTAAGTTTATGTTTTTGTTTTTGTTTTTGTTTATGTTTATGTTTTTGTTTATGTTTTTGTTTATGTTTATGTTTATGTTTATGTTTATGTTTTTGTTTCTTTTACCAGATATGATAAGGATCGTATTGTTTTTACGCCACTTACCCAATATTATTTACCACGAAAACTTTCCCAAAAAACATATCCGCACAAAACGATTCTGGGCGCGCGGTGCATACGCAATCAGAGCGTCCGCGCTAAATGCAACATTTCTTACCATATGTTTAAAGTTTTAAGTATGGATATTTCCACTTTATTTAAAATAAAACGACAAATTGACCCGAATTATTTTAGTTGGAATGTTAACGACATATTAAAAGAATGTCAACAAAAATTTTGCCTGCCTACACGAAAGATTAACCACAAAACAAGGTGGTTGTATCATATAGAAAGCACCAAATGTTGTGTCTTTTTGGCCCTGACAGGAAAGACTTCCTCGGATTTCATAAATAAGTCGGAAAATTTAGATTCATCACGCGCACCCTAGAGCTTAACGTTACTATTCACCATGCTCTGGCGCCATATTATCATTATAAAATTAAGATACCTGTACAATATAGATGAATCAAATATCACACTATGAATCAGATTGTAAATTATGTTAACTATTTGCTTAAAATATTTTGCTTAAAAATGATCCATAAAAAAAATCGCTAAAATATTTTGCGATTTATATCTGGAAACATTTTTTTTTCTACGCTGTACTTATCTTTTACGGACTCGTTCCATATTATAGAATGCTTACTCCCGCGCCTTTTCCGCGACCAAGTCGCGCGCGAATTTTTCCAGCTCCGCCGCGAGACTTTCGAAAGGAAGATCTTTTATCTTTTCGCCTTTGACAAATAATGTTCCGCCACCCTTGGAGCCGGCCACTCCCAGGTCCGCGTCCTTGGCCTCACCGGGGCCGTTCACCACGCAGCCCATCACGGCAACCTTGATGGGGGTGAGGATATCACTTAGCCTTAGCTTCACGTCTTTTAGAAGGGCGGCAAGGTCAATCTCACAGCGTCCGCAGGTGGGGCACGAGATGAACTCCACACCCCTTTGGCGCCTGCCGGTGGCCCTCAGGATCTCATAGGCGGCCCTCACCTCGTCAGAGGGGTCTCCGGTGATGGAGACACGGATAGTGTCCCCTATGCCTTCCATGAGTAAGACCCCCATGGCTACGGCGGATTTGGCCACCGCGGAGATTAGATCCCCGGCCTCGGTCACGCCCAGGTGCTGGGGGATGTCCGAGAGGCTGTCCCAGAGTCTGGCGGCCTGGATGGTGGCCTCAACGCTTGAGGCCTTGAGGGAGACCTTGAGGTTCTCCATACCCATATCTTCTATGAGCTCAGTATATTTTAGGGCGCTTTCCACCATGGCCTGGGGGCCGCGCCCGAATTTTTGGGAGATCTCTGTATCGAGTGAGCCCGTGTTCACTCCCACCCTAATGGCCGCGCCGTTGGCCATGGCCGCCTTGGCCACCTCCCTCACCTTGGAGGGGCCTCCAATGTTTCCCGGGTTTATGCGCACCCCGCTCGCCCCGGCCTCCATCGCCAGTATGGCCAGCTGGCTGTTGAAGTGGATGTCAGCCACTATGGGAACCGGGCTGGACTCGCAGATCTCTTTTAGGGCCTTGGCGCTTTGGCGATCCGGCACCGCCACCCTAACCAACTCAGAGCCCAGGGAGCTAAGAGTCTCTATCTGGCTAAGAGTCGCATCTCTGTCCCTGGTCAGGGTGTTGGTCATGGACTGAACCCTCACCGGATTGTCGCCCCCCAGCTTGAGGGAACCTAAGCTTACGACCCTGCTTTTCACGGGGACTCCTTGAAATGGAAGATACTTTAGGCACTTGTTAAGAAAAAACCTGGACGCCAATGGGTTAAGACTAGGGTGAAAACTTAAGAGATATAGCTCTTCTGCCGCTTAGCCATAGCTAAGTCAAAATACTATAGCTCCAAGCCGGAAAGATAGGGCACCGAGCAGGAGCGGCAGGCTTTTATCTTCTTGTAGGCCTTGTTTTGGTGGCAAACACGTAATAATTGGTATTCTTCCGAGTTCCAGATATCTTGGATGCTCTGGGTATTGGCGTCTCCCACTATGAGCCTCCGCTCCCAGTCTCCACAGCAGGGGCCGCAGGCCCCGTCGTGGAAGATGAAGAGCCTCCGGAAGAGATCCGGGCAGGTGAAGTCATCTCTCACGTTTAGGGGGCCGTAGTCCCTTCCCACCACCGTGGGAAGCCCAAAGCCTATCTCGGCCACCTTCAAGTCCCGAAAGAGCTTGAGATAGTCGGCCTTAATCCTGGGATGATCTTCTAGGTTCTCAGGCAATACCATGCTGGCCCGGGTCTGGACCTCGTATTTGCCCAGTTTGTCCTTCACGGCCATGAAGCTTTTGATATTGGCGAGGGTCTTTTCATAGCTGGCTCCTCTCCTTATGGACTCGTAGGCCTCAGGATACGGGGAGTCGAATGAGAAGAATATGTCCGTGAGTCCGGAGAGGAGGAGCCTTTCGGACATGTCCTCGTCCAAGAGGGTGGCGTTGGTGTTGATCATCACGTAGAGGCCCAAGGAGCTAGAAAGCCTCACCATCTCCGGAAGCTCGGGGTAAAGGAGGGGTTCCCCCAGAAAGTTTAGCTTAACGGATTTGAGACCCAAAGGGGCCGAGCTTTCTATTATCCTCCGGAAGAGTGACATGTCCATGTCCGAGAGGCCCCCCGGGGCCCAGTTAGGGTTTCCCTCCTGGAGGTAGACGGTCCTGGGGCACATGGTGCAGGATAGGTTACAGCGGTTGGTGGGGTCAATGTCCAGGTGCAGGGGAAAGTCCCCGGCCAGGCCCTGGGCCCCGCGACTGTCCCACTCGCGGCGGTACTCCAAATAGCTTTTGTCCCTAAACGGCCGCCAGTCCAGCTCCGGGGGAGCGGCCAGCTCATAATATGTTGGGCTCCGGTAGAAGCTTGTCTCTGTGTTCATAAAAAGCCCTTTCTTAGGCGGAATTATGATAACATGTGGGTGTTTGTTTTCTTCGATTCCCTCAACAACCTTAAGCGCCAAATAGTTTCCATGCCAAAATTTCCGCACTTCCTCCTCAAAAGCCTCTTAAGGCTCCTATGCCTCCTCCTCTTAGCCCTAGGAGGAGAGCTTTACGCCCAGGAAGGGCCCACGCTCTCCTTTGAGGAGGGCGAAAGGGCGCTCATGGGTGGGGACTACCTGGAGGAGGAGGCCGTTGAGGAGCTTCCAGCTCCCCCGCCCCAGAGGGCCGTAACCGAATACCGCCTGCCAGCCTCCACAGAGGAGAGCCCATCCGACGACCCCCTGGAGCTCAAAAGCCCCACGCCCATCACCGTGAGAACCTTCCCACCGGGCTTAAGCGGAACGACTCCAGGAGGAGACGCTAGGGACCAAAAATCCACGCCCCTCCCCCTTCCCATGCCCGGGACCCAGGGAAGCCAGCCCAGCCAGGGCTCCACCCAGGCCGTGACCCAGACTCAGGCCCAAGCCCAGCCAAAGGCCGCTGCCCCACAGACTCCGGCCCAGCCAAAGGCCCCGGAGGCCAAAAGCCCCCAAGAAGCTAAACAATCCCAGCCAGCTCAGCCAGCTCAGCCAGCTCAGCCAGCTCAAGCGCCCCCCAAAGCCCCGGCGGCAAATCCGGCAGCCCAGGGAGCTGGAGATGTTTCTGCAAAAGACGCGCCTAAAAACCCCTCCCCGGCCGCCCAGCCCCAAAAGACCCCCAGCCCAGTTTCCCCAAGCGAGAAGCCCCAGAGTGAGAAGGCTCAAAACACTCCCCCGGCCCCTAGCCAGGATGCTACCCCTAAGCCGGAAAAAACGGACACTAGCCCCAAGGCCGAGCCTGTTCCGGTCACGGTTCCCTACAACCCGGGAAGGGAGGTAACCGCCGAGAACGTGGAGGAGGTGCTTACGCTTCCCCTGGAGGGAGAGGTGGAGGGCAGCTCCGGGCTCCTCATCTGGAAGGAGAACCGTCTCTACCGGAGAAACCCCGACGGTAGCCTCACCCTCATGGACAACTCCCTAGACGTTCAGACAGATGCCTTCGGCCAAAAATGGCTAGACTATGACGAGGCCGGAAACGCCATCATCCAGGTCTCCCTCAAGGTCTGGGCCACCATCAATTTCGCCTATGACTCCACTGAGATAACCGAGGACTCGGTGAAGGTCCTGGAGGCTTTCGGGAGGGCGCTCAACACCCCGGCCCTCAAGGACTCCAGCCTCCTCATAGCCGGGCACACGGATAACAACGGCCCCAGCGAATACAACATTAAACTAAGCCGGGAGAGGGCCAACGCCGTTAGCAAGTGGCTCACGGACAACATGGGTATCGCCCAGGAGCGTCTCATCTGCACGGGCTACGGCTCCAACAACCCCATCGCGGACAACGCCACCTTCGAGGGGCAGGCCAAGAACCGCCGGGTGGAGTTCGTGCTGCTTCCGGAAGTAAACGAGCCTTCCTGAAAAAATACGCGAAAAAATAAGATCCAAACGAAAACAAAAAGAGGAAATGTGCATGGGAGAGTTGCGGGAGCTGAGGGCGCTTCGTGAAAAGCTTCCTAGAACACTAAAGATCCAGAACGATGCCTTCCTAGACGAAGAAAAGTTCGCCAAAAAATAAGATCCAGACGAAAACAAAAAGAGGAAATGTGTATGGGAGAGTTGCGGGTGCTGAGGGCGCTAAGTGAAAAGCTTCTTAGAATACTAAAGATCCAGAACGATGCCTTCCTAAACGAGGCAAAGTTCGCCAAAAAATAAGATCCAGACGAAAGAAAAGAGGAAATGTGTATGGGAGAGTTGAGGGTACTGAAGGCGCTACGTGAAGATCTTCCGGAGATATTAAAGATCCAGAAAGACGCGTTCCTAGACGAGGCTAAGATCACCAGTTTCAGCATAGAGCCCATGACGGAGACCCTGGATGTGGTGGAAAAGGACTTCCAGAAGAACCTGATTTTGAAGGCCGTGGACAGCGAGAACAATATCTTGGGATCCGTCAGGGGAAAAATTATTGACGGCACAACCCACATATTTAAGCTCTCAGTGAGCCCTTCCGCCCAGAGAAGGGGGGTGGCCACCCTCCTTTTAAGCGAGCTGGAAAAAGCCCTGCCGGAAAGGCGCTATGAGCTCTTCACCAGGAAAGGAAATGAGAGAACGGTGAGGATGTACATTAATAACGGCTTCAAGGTGTTTAAGGAAGAGATAAGGGAAAAAACCATTCCTTTCGTATTCTTGGAAAAAATACGAAAATAATGAGCGGATAAAAGCAAAAGCAAAGAATGTAAAAATTTCGCAAAAAAATCTCCCTCTTTGCATAGAGACGAAAACACTTCAGCCAGATTCTAATTGTGGAAAAAATAGAAAAAAAGACTTGATATGCCCTCTCCTATGTGTGTAATATTACACCAAACAGGGGGGGTGAAATCATGTCTTCAACGGATCTCTCAGTCGACAAAGTTCAGTCAATTGGCGAGTCATTCATCATCCACAAAATATTGCAAAGGCGTGGAGTGAAGGATATCTTACTAAAAATATTTGAAAAAGAGATCTTTGCTGAGACAACCATCGCGATCGCCACGTACATGGCCTCCCAAGGGAATATTATAGACTCAATCGAGAGTTGGGGCGAAGAGCATTTTATGGATTCCATGCCACTTAGCCTGGAGAAGGCGGCGGAAAGGTTCACTTTAATCCATTCCGTACATATGAAGAACTTTTTCGCGGAGTGGAGAGCCCGTAATCAGACGGACGCCCACTTAATTTATGATGTAACATCGTACTCCAGGTGCGCGATAGAAATAGATAGCGCTCAAAGCCATATAGATTACAATGGGGAAAAATTTCCCGTGACGCGCGTTCTTTGCTATCTATCACAAAGAAACGGAATCCCGCTTTTTTACGTAACTTCCAAGGGTCCTATATGGGCGGAGTGGCAAGTTATCGAAAAGGTGCGATACAACGAGGAACTAGGCATCCGAGAATTTACGTATGTAATGGATAGAGGACGCCCTACAAAAATGGACCTGGATCTCTTTCACTCCCATGAATTGCAATATGTGATGGGCTTGGACAAGCACCACAGAACGACTAGAGAAGCTATCAACGTAGTTAGAGACGATATCGTCTCCGATCATAACCAAATCTATGATGGTGTATATTCGAAAACCATAAGCTCGCGATTTTACGGTTTTAAATCAAAAATGCATGTCTACTACGTAGCGGAGGATGCCGAACAGCAAAAAAGAGATATTCTGTTTCTGTTTGAAAGCATAGGGGAGAAGCTGAAATGGGATAGCCATATAGCGGAGGATGAGGTGAGGAAATTGTCACCTTTCTATGACATAACTATCACTAAAGATAAAACAGTCAGCTTTTCCGTTAACAATGAAAAAATAAGAGACGTCATGATGAACTGCGGATATTTCTGCATATTATCAAATTTACCGAAAAGCGGCAGAGAAATTCTCGATATTTATAGCCGAAAAGATATTTTAGACAAAAGTTTCTCAGAAATAAAAAATTTTATTGATATAAAAAAGTTTCCTTACGGCGATAAAACAATAACTGGCAAGCTATTCTGCGCCTTCATCGCCCTAATAGCCAGATCGGAAATGATGAGAACATTCAATAATGTTAGGATATTTACCGAAATTGGACACTGGAGCAATCAGGATATCCTTCACGAGCTGGAGAAAATTAAGGTAGTTACATTGTCCAATGGTACGCGGTTATTGAATACGCTCACCAAAGAGCAGTTGGAAATATTGAAAGAATTCGAATTGAACGAGCAAGACTTGAGGGCTTACGCTTACAGAAGAGATTCAAATTTTTATTAG
>JAITJT010000157.1 GCA_031278795.1 Deltaproteobacteria bacterium
TGTCACTTGGAACTTAAAATCCGCTGAATGCTCTTTTTTAATTTTACTCATGATCAACTCCTGAAAAAATGTTTTGTTAGCGTATGCTGGATATATACTGATTAACAACAACAATTTTATGCAACTATAGACAAATTTTATTGGGGCGGTACAAATCTATACGGAATTTTATGATAACATTAGGTGCGTTTTACAAAATTTGCGTCTTTTCGATTTTTTAATTATTAGATTCGCGATTGCTATCAGTTTCTCATCAGGAACGTATGTTTTCCCCATAGATAACGCTGCTATCTAATTAACTAATAATTAGATGGTCCAATAATATCATGAAAAAACGCACATATTTCTTCTCATAATACAAATTTTATTATGAGTTGAAATAAACTTTTCTGCCAACTTGACTTGAAAGTAGAATTAGAATGCCGGCGGAAGCACCAGGCTTTCCGGGATTATGTCCGAGCGGAGGATGGTTCTGGCCTTACCCTTAAATATAACCGTCTTTGGGTTCTGGACGTCTAGGGTAACTAGCCCTCCACGCCTGGAGAGTTGTCTTGCGGTGAGTTCTGTTTTAGCTAAGAGTCTTCCCCAGTGATGGGCTAGCGAGCGATGGATGGAGCCTGAGACATGCTCCTCCGGTACCCCCACCTTGGGCCTGAAGGCCCTTAGATAGTAGTCGCAGTCGCCACCTAGTTTGCCAGGCGCGCTTATGGCGATACCACTAAGATCTGACTTTAGGATGAGGGCGAGATCCGGAATTATTTTCTTTAACTGGGTGTAGTCCTCTATGGCCAGAACGGCTACGTTTGCGGCGGTGAGTATGCCCCAGGTGATGGATTCAGGGGAGAGGCTAAGAAGAGGGGAGTATTTTTGGATGTCGTCTTGTGAGAGCTCGCTTAGGCCCTCGGCATCTAGCTCTAGGGAGCAGAAATTGGGTGGGATGAACTTGGTCTTGAGCTCACCCTCCTGGGTGAGGAAGAGGAGAGGCATGCTGGGGGGACGCACCCCCAGCTCATAGATTAGATGGGCGGCGGCTTGGCTGGCGTGCACCCCCACCTTGAGCTCCATGACCGGGGTGAAGAAGCGTAGGAGAAAGGCCTCTCCGTGGGAGAGCACGTAGACGGACTCCAAGGAGCCCATCTCGCCCGCGAGGGAGGCCATCTTGAAGCGCTCCAGCGGGGACTCCAGAAAGAAGACCGTGGTGGGGGAGCCTGAGAATGGCCCGTCCACCAGGGCATCCACCAAAAAGACCTTTTGAATCATGTTACCTCATCGGGCTTACCCTCTCGCCCAGAGTGCGCTCTATGGCCGCCCAGGCCAGGTTGTAGTTGTACAGGGCTGAGAAGTGCTCGTACTGGGCCTCGCTGTAGCGGGTCTGGGCGTCCAACACGTCCGTGTTGGTGGCGACCTGCTCCTGGTAGCGCTCGGTGACCATGCGCAGATCCTCGGCGGCTGAGGCCACGGCCTTGGCCGAGACGTCTATGTTGCGGCCGGCGGAGATGAGATTCTGGTAATTGGAGGTAATCTGCAGCTTGATTTCGTCCTCCATGGCTATCAAGGTGTCAATGGACTGGTTTAGGGCGATCTTGCTTATCTCCACCTGGCTCACGTTCGCGCCCCAGTCCCAGAAGTTCCAGGTGGCGATGGCCGCTATGTTCCAGCTGGAGCTATCCGAGGAGTAGCCTCCGTGGGCCCTGGGGGTGTTTCCGGTGGTGGAGTTGGTGTACTGAAGATTTATCTGGGGATAGAGATCCGAGCGGGCCAGATCCACGTTTTTAGCGCTGGCCTCCACCTGGTTGCGGCCAATGAGTAGCTCCGGGTTGTTCTCCAATCCCAGCTCCAGACAGCGCTCCAAGGTGAGGGGGAAGTGGGCGTAGCGGAGATTGTCCTCCACCGAGATAGGCGCGTCCACCGGACGCCTCAAGAGAATATTCAGCCTGGCCTTGTTAACCTCCACGTTACGGGACTGGGTGCTCTCCTCCAGCTGGGCCTGGGCCAGCTCCACTTCAGCCTCCAGCACCTGGTTGCGGGGCACCATGCCCACGTCGAAGAAGTTCTGGGCCACGTTAAGATGGCTAGATAGGTTAACCACGCTGGTCTGGGCCACCTGCAAGGCCTTTTCAGCCGCCAGAATCCCAAAATACGCCTGTTTCACGGCCAATAAGAGATCCTCCTCGGCCTGGGTCACCTGGATGATGGCCGCCTCCACCCCCAGCTCGGCCAGGTAGAAGTTGGCCAGGTTCCTCCCGCCGGTGAAGAGGGGCTGGGTGGCGGTTACTTGCCAGGTGTACTGGTCGCGTCCCACGGTCATGGTGGCGCTGGGGTCGTGGTCTCTATGGGTTAATCCGTAGGAGGTGGCCGCCTTGGGCAGGAAGTAGGTAATGGCCTGGTGCCGCGACCAGAGCGAGCTCATCTGCCCCAACTGGGCCTTGTCCAGGGAGGGGCTAACCCTAAGGGCCAAGTCTATGCACTCGTCCAAGCCCAAATCCCCACTGTGGGGAAGCGGTGGGACGGTGATGTTCTTTATCTTCTCCTCTGAGGCATCCGGGCCTAGGCTCGCGTCCCCAAAGATGGTTAGCGCGTTGGGGCTATCCACCAGAAAGGGCTTGGCTATGGTGTGGCGCACCGGCTCGGTGCAGCCTAAAAGGAGTAGCATAAAAAGAGAGATGAGCGTTAGGCTCCATTTGAGGTTAGTGGGCATTTTAGGGTGCTTACCTTTAAGACTTTATTAAGAGACTTTTTTAGCTCGTTTCTAGTCTACTTATGAAAATAATGAGCTTTTTCTCAGTATTATCAAGTGGGTTATTTTAAAAACGGAGATATTAATCATAAATGAATCGGGACTTTAACTTAGTTAGATTATAAAACTTAGGCAGCAGAAAGCTAGTAAACTTAAGTTGAAATAGCTTCACCGGGCCTCTGGCCCGGTGGAGCTATGCTAAAGATTTTTAAAGACCCATGAAGAGCTAGGGCGCCATGGTTATGTGGTGTTCCACGGCCCGGGCCCTGGCCTCCGGGATGTAGCTCTTGATATTGGCTATCCTCGCCGCGTCCGATGGGTGGGTGCTCAAAAAATATGGCGTGGATTTTCCGGATGCTTGGGAGACGGCGCTCATTCTCTCCCAGAAGGAGAGGGCCTCCTCCGGGTCATAGCCGGCTAAGGCCATGAGGCTCAAACCCAAACGGTCGGCCTCGGCCTCGTGGGTTCTGGAGAAGGGTAGGAGTACCCCCACCTGGGAACCAATGCCGTAGGCCGACATGATCAAAGCCGCGTTTCCGCCTGAAACCGAGCTTGCCCCTAAAACCGTCCCCAAAATGGTGCCTCCCAGCTCCACGGCCATGGCGTCACTGGCCCGCTCAGCCCCGTGGCGGGCCAGGGCGTGGGCCACCTCGTGGCCCATGACCGTGGCGAGTCCGGCCTCGTTCTTGGTTATGGGTAAAAGGCCCGTGTAGACCACGATCTTTCCGCCAGGCATGCAGAAGGCGTTGGCCTCGTCCGACTGGACCAGATTGAACTCCCAGGAGTAGTTGGCTATCTCAGAGCCCCTTCCGTAGTCGTCCATGAGCATCTGGGCGGCCTTGGCTATCTTCTGGCCCACCTTTTTGACCATGGCCGTGTCTCTGGAGTTGGTGGAGAGCGTGGCCTGGGACATGAACTGGTTGTATTCCTGGAGGGCCTGCTGGTTGATAGTATCGTCTCCCACCAAGCTCAACTGGCGGCGGTTGGTGCCCACCACGGTGCCGCAGGCTGTTAAGACGAAGAGGAGGGAACAACAAAGTAGTAGTTGGAAAAATTTTTGGGTGATTTGTCTTGGCATAGGCTTACCTTGGAATTTATTTTCGTAATGGGGAAATTATGTGTGTGTGTTTTGTTTAGTGGCCAGGGCCCGTAGGGGCCCTGGCCTGTATAAGAAGCGCCAAAGAGGGCTCTGGTAAAACTATAGTTTAAGTATTATCTAGGATTTACTGGCCTTCTCCAGGGAGGCCTCGTACTCGTCGAACTCCATGGTCTCGTTGGCTCCGGAACTGATGTAGCTGAGGACGTGGGCGAAGATGTCCGCCGGGACCCTCCCGGGTATGACCAGGGCCGGCTCCCCGTCCGCCTTGAGGATGAAGATGGTGGGAAAACCCCGCACCCTAAATATGCGGCCCAGTTTGTCCGGGTCGTTGTCACCGTCAATGGAGACGAAGAGATAGGATTCTTTGAGGTTTTTCAGGACCTCCGGATTGGGTATGACCTGGGAGTTGAAGATCTCGCAGTTGGAGCACCAGGATGTCCAGAAGTAGACCAAAACGTACTTGTCGGTCTTTTTAGCCTCAGTTAGGGCCTGATCCATAGTGTAGAGCTTAAGATCGCTTGGCTTGTGGGGGAAGACAGCGGGTGCTGAACTACTCTTCATGGCCAGCCTGTTGGAGGCGGCGACCACGTAGGAGTCCCTGTCCGAGGCGTTGTTCTGGGCCACGGCCGCCCCGGGTTTAGCCGGGATTATCACGAATACAATGATAGCCAAAACAGCGGCTGAGATGATGGTGATTCCAAATAGGGCTAGGGTTTTTTTCATGATCATTTCCAAGAAAACATACTACATCTGGTAGTCGGGAGTCACGAGCGATAGCTTGCCCCAGATGAGGAGTACGGCCAGGATCAAGAAGATCACCCCCATGACCCTGGATATCACCACCCAGTGGCGGCCTATGTGTTTGACGTAGCCCAAGACCTTGGCCAGGAAGATGGAGATGACCAGAAAGGGGAGGGCCAGGCCAAAAGAGAAGACCGCCAGGAGCTTAATGCCCCTGTAGCTTTCAGAGGAGCTCGCGGCCAAGGAGAGAATGGAGGCTAAGATAGGCCCGCTACAGGGTGTCCAGCCGGCCGCGAAGGCCAGGCCGATTACGAAGGCCCCGAAATAGCCCACAGGATCCTTGGAGAGCTGGAGCCTCCTGTCCTTAAAAAGGACGTGGGGCTTGATTATTCCCAAGAGCACCAGGGCGAAGAGGATCATCACCAAGCCGCCCAAAATCCTCAAGACGTAGCTGTACTCGTAGAGAAAGTCGCCCACGGCGCTGGCGGCAGCGCCCAGGAGGGTGAAGATCAGGGTGAAGCCCAGGACGAAGAAGACCGTGGAGAGGAAGACGTGGAGCTTGAGGTGCCTATCCGGCTGGGAGTTTTCCCCCAGAAACTCGTCGTATTCCCGGCCGGTCACCGCCACCAGCCAGCCCGGAAGGAGCGGCAGGGTGCAGGGCGTGAAAAAGAGGGCCAGCCCGGCCATGAAGGCCGCGACAACGTCAACGTTTTGGAAAATCATAAAAGCCGACCGCCCGCCTTACCCTGATAGAGGTGTCGATAGAGAAAAATGTTCTTAACTCCTTTTTAATTTTTTTCTTTATATGCTTAGAGCTATTATTTATCTATAATTTGTAGATAGGATATTTAAATTATATCTAGGATGCGGGCGTTTTGGTCTATTAGCGTTCTTAAATTGTTTAGGGCTGAGGCCTGGCCTCTGGAGGCGGCTTTATGCATTATAGTTTATTTTTATGGAGCTTGCTATAGAAGAGGGGAAAAACCTTGGCTAATCCTTAGGAGTTTAGGAATATCTGTGGGTGAGGAGGAGGGTCACCACCTGGACTCGCCCATGTCGCTCAGGCGCTTGAGCCTGGGACCCAGCTGGTGCTTGTAGTAGAGGGCCGAGAATATCCCGAAGAGCATGATGCTAAGGGAGGCCAGGTCTATATAGAACCAGGACTTCTGGCTCAGCTCTTCCGGAAGGCTATGAAAGACGTTGAGCCTGGAGATGATGAGGCACCAGCAGCCAAGGATGGCCAGGGTGAAGGATTCCACTATCCTTTGGAGGAGCTTGTGGAGATCGGGTTTTTTTTGCCGAAGGGGCGTAGAAGTGCTAAGCGTCATAGAAATGTCAAAAATTGAGCCCAAAAAGATTGCCCGGATAAAGAGGGGCCTAATGAGCCTAGGGGAAAAGATTGAGGCCTAAGCCTCTTATAGAGGCCTAAGCCTCTCATAGAGGCGTAAGCCTCTCATAAAATCAAAATCAAAACAAGGGCGAGAGGGGTTAAAGAATATTGAAGTAAAAATTGAGGGCATAGGGGAAAGAAGCTAGTTGTCAAAGCAATAAAAGGCGTGATTTGTCGTGATTATCCAAGAGGCTTATAGGAAAAGCCCCTGACAATGTCAGGGGCCTTACTCACATAACACCTATGATGACGTGGAAGGCCTTCACGAGGCCAGTCACCTGGATGCCCGGGGCGAGCTCCAGGCGATCGCAGCTCTGGTTGGTGATGATGCCGGTGATGATTTGACCGGACTCAAGCTCAATCTGCACCTCGCTGTTGACCGCGCCCTTGGTGACGGCCTTAATCTTCCCAGGAAAATTGTTGCGGGCGCTGGTCCTAAGCTCCAGTTCCCTGGAGATTATCACGTGGGATGCCTTGAAAAAGGCGTAGGCGGTTTTTCCGGACTCAAGGTCCAGGAAACTCACGCTCTTGTTGGTGATGATGGCGGCAATGCTTGCCCCTTTTCCTATATCTAAGACCACCTCGGAGTTAACTAGCCCAGTGGTTATCTCTTTCACTGTCCCTTTGAACTGGTTTCTGGCTGATATGGCCAATAATTCTGACATTAGGGTCTCCTTATTTTGCGTGTTTAAAAATGTTTTTTGGCATAAAAAGGGGCTTTATATGGACAAGGGCATTATAGCACCAAGTCGCGCAAAGACAAGGACAACTCAGTTTTATGGGCCGTAGCTATGGGGCGCAGCTAATTTTTAATGGCAGGATATTTTTTGAAAGTCATCTGGAAGAATCGCAAGTCATCTGCCTTTCTAGAGAGGTAACAATGTTGTAAAATATTTTCTTTGAAATATTATTATCAATAATTATAGTTATTTATACAACTAAGATGCAATAATATTGGATCAGGTTAAGATTATATATTTCTGCACATTCACCAACACAAATTTTCCAACACAATAAACCTAAATGAAGTCAATATTGGGGAAAATAGATATTGGAAAACATTTAAAATTTCCTATATTTCCATATGACATTCATGGACCTGGCTATAGTTTTTT
>JAITJT010000267.1 GCA_031278795.1 Deltaproteobacteria bacterium
ACCAGGGCGTCGTGGGGCGGATAGGGGTCCCTCCAGGGCCTGATGGAGGTGAGGGCGTCATACTGGTCGGCTATGGCCAGGATCCTCGCGGAGAGGCTGATGGGCTCGGGCTCATCGCCTACTACTGGGTATCCAGAGTGGTCTACGCCCATGTGGTGCTCCCCGGCCGCGGCCAGGATGGATTGCTTGAGCCCAAAGGAGGCGTTTAGGCTGATTATGTCTAAGACGCTATAGAGGGAGTGGTCACGGGCTTTTTTTAGGTCATAGCCTTTGAGCCTCTCGGGCTTCTCGATAAGCTCCTTGAGCTCGCCGATTTTTCCCAGATCCATAAAGAGCCCGCATAGCCCCAGCTGCTCCAGTGACGTCCTGGAGAGTCCCAGGTGCTTTCCTATGCACATGGAGAGTATGGCCACGTTCACGGAGTGGGTGTAGATCTGGTCGTTCGCGTCCCTGATGGTGGAAAGTGATAGGTAGCTTATTTCATCATCAAAGAGTATGCCTATGAGGGTCTCTATGGCCCTCTTGCACTTTTGCAATCCAGTGCTTTTTCCGGCGCTTAGGCGCTCGGAGAGCGTACGCATGGCGGTTAGCGCCATGGAGTAGGCCTGCTTGGCGACTGAGCCGATGTTGTCCTCACTGCGGCGGAACACCGAGGAGCCTCCACCGCTCCCGTCTCCCGCTATCTGCCCGTCGGAGAAGAGATCCTTTTCGCTGGACTTCACTATCTCCACCCAGGTGAAGTTTCCAGTGATGGCGTTCTCCAGCCACTCGGTGGGATCCGCCTCCTTGGTGGCCCGGTTGAAGACGTCCATGAAACCCACTATCTGCTCCTGGGTGAGCGGGCCCCTGTCTATGAACCTCAGGCCACTTATTCCCCTGGCCTGAAAATACTCGGCCATCTTGGCGGACGTTGCCCACATGGACGGCGTATAGATTATCCTGGAGTCATTGAGAAAGAACCTCCCGCGATAGAGGGTGAACTGTACCACGCCACTATCCTGCCATATCTCTTCCAATACCTGCTTGAAGAGCCTCACGTTGTCAGCGAAGAGCTTGTTGTTGGACTGATGGATCTTCACCACCTGCAGGAGGCTAAACATGTTGAGAAGAAGCTTCTCGCCCGGAGACGCCACTCTTTTTTGGGGTTTTTTGGGTTCCTGCTCAGCCATAAGACTTCCACATCCATCTCAATTTAAAGCTTCTTGGATTCAATGAAAAAACAAGGTCAATTGAAGCTGTTAATGCAGTTGAGGCTGTTAAAGCATTAACGCAGTTGAGGCATTTAGTAGTTAAAGCAATTAAAGCATTTAGTATTTAAAGCAGTTAAAGCATTTAGCTTTTAAAGCATTTAGCAGTTAAGGCATTTAGCAGTTATGGCCCTTAATGCGCTTTAGCGTTTCAAGAAAAAAAAGATTTCCTTAAGGCTCTGGTGTTCTCCTCTCACGGCCTCTTAATCTTTCGTATTTCCTTTCCAGCTCCACCATCCTTCGAGGTAGCCACCCCTTGGGGGCTTTTGGCTAGGGTAGAGGCGCCAGACTTGGAAGCGGCCCCGGCCTGGAGGGGTTTTACCCTGGTGGGTAGCGCAGTCGAGGTCTGCGACTGCAGCTGAGCCCTGGGAAGGGAAATCTCCTCGGGGAGACTTTGGTGGGCATTGGGTGGAAGCTCATGGAACTCCATTGGAGGAAGCTCTGGAACTTGGATTCCGTCTTCTGGGAGTGGTCTCTTGCGGTCTAGCTTCTTTATCGCCCGGTGGGGGGCCTCCTCCGGAACCCTCTTGACGTTGGGGTTGACCGGGGCCAGCGCAATGCCCCTAGCCCGGTTGGATTTGAGGTTTCCTAGGGATTTTATGCGTCTTATCTCTTTGGGCTTGTTCTCTGAGGCGGCTATGGAGCTGGTGGCTACGATCTTCTCCACCTCCACGGCGGTTCCGGCCAATTTCGGCGGCTCCGTAGTCTTAAGCTTGAGCCTTCCGGTGGCTAAGAGTATCTGCCTGGCCTCTATCTCGGCCTCGCTGTAGCTCTTCTTTAGACCCCTAAAAAAGCTATGCGAGATGTCATTTAGGATCTCCTTTTGGCCCAGGTTGGGTTCCATGAGGAGAAGAGCCAATATGGCCCCCTTCTGGTAGAGGAAGCTGGTGTCGCTGGCGAGGCCCAGGAAGGTCTTAAAATCCTTCTTGATGAATTCCGTGCAAAAGTTCACCGCCTGGGTGGTGGCGGCCACCAGGCCCAGGGTCTTGAAATTGAGCATGACCGTCTCGGGCGTGCGGTTGACCTGGAGCTCGTTGGAGCTCCTGAGGAACTTTATGATCATCTTCTCCACGTTGGCGTTGGGCTCTTTAGCCAAGAGCTGGTGGATATGCCTGGCGGCCCTCAGATCCGGCTCGGAGAGGAGGTGGGGCATGCTCACTATCATCTCCGGATTGGCCTCTAAAAGCATCTTGGCGGCCGTTTCCCTACCCTCAGGGAAGACTAGCTTACTTAAGCCTATGAGGAAGGGGAGACAGGCCTTCTTGTCGCTCCTCTGTAAGACCTCCATGATGGTGAGGATGTCATCTTTACCCAGATGGGAGCTAACGCGGGAGGCCAGCTCAGCCCCACCAGTTGCGGCCCTGTTGGCGACCGCCCCCAGGAGCTGAACCCTTAGAGGCTTATCTTTAACCTTGCTAGCCACGTCAACCAGGCCAAAGGCCGACTCAGGAGGCAGAAAGGCCAGGAACTGGTTGAGGGCGATACGCTCCTCAATATCCAGGTTCGCGGCCTTGTCCTCAAATTGGATGAAGCCGTCCAAGACCTCCATGGTGGAGAGCATCTGGGGATATTTTAGCTTTACGTCATCTAAACTGGGGGCCAGCTCAGTCGTTAGGCGATCGAATTTGCGGAGTTGGGACACGATGGACGCGAACTCTGCCTTAGCTAGGGATATGTGCGTGGTCTGGGCTAGATAATCCAGTATCACCTGCTTCCTCTCGGAGTCTAGATCCAGCCTGAGTACCCCCAGTGCCAGATCCGCTCCCAGGCCCAGGTAAGACTGTCTGGCCTCCTCGATTAAGAGCTTCTCCATCTGGGCCTTTTCCGCCGGGCTCAAATCCCAAGACCTCAGTCTGGGGGTCGAGGAGACGTTCCCGCCCTCCACGTCCGGCCTGGTCTCCTCGGTTGCCTCATCGGTCGCAGGCGGGCTCAGATCCTCCCCCTGGGAGGTGCCGCTCTGGCCTGTGCGCTTGTCAGCCGGGACTGATACCCACTTGGCCAGGGCCCCTATGGCCTTTTTGACTGGAGATAGGGCCGAGCCTGGCTTGGACGAGGAGAGGCGCTTGACGGACTCGTCAAGCACTTTCCCCTCCTCCTTGGATGAGAAACCCACCTTGAGGGACGCTATGTCGGTCAAGGGGTCTATCTCCCAGAGCTCGTTGGCGGTTTTGTACTGGAAGTACTTAAACTCGGCCCCGAACATGGCGGTCACCAAGTCGTCCTCGTCTTCCTCCTTGAGAGAGCGGAAGCGGGTGAGAAGCTCTAAGAACTTTTCGATCTCCTCGCTATCGAGGCCGTCTTGGAACTCTATCCACTGTACCCCGTCCCGGAAGAAGGGGAATATTATGGGTGAATCGGTGCTCTTCTCGGATAAAACCACTTCCCCCGAGAAGATAAAATCCTCCATGTCCACAAAGAGCTTGAGGGTCTCATTGAAGTCTAGGAAGTTTACTATCCACTCGGTGAACTTCTCAGTGGATGCCTTACGAATTTTGGAGTTTTCCGGGTACAGGGCCGTGTTTTTCACGGCCACAGTGAGGTACTGCAGGCCCACTTTGACCTGGTTAGCCAGATTCTTCTCTCCGCCTATATTTCCGCCCGGAACCTCACTGAGGGGTCTCAGGGGTTTGGGAGCCTGGATCCGGTCGTCAGGGCTTATGGGAGGCATATTGGCTGATTCTTCGGCCATGCTGGGAAGCACCTCTGGGGCAATATTTCCCCAATTATCGGGTCATGTGAAATCCATGCACAAAATATACTGCCCTAGTCATATTTATGCGCTGCTTTCCCGATGTATTCAAGAGCTCACAAGTGCTTCGAAAATGCTTAAAAAACTTAGAAAAGTAGAAAAAAAAGCTAAAAAAGACCTAAAAAGGCTTCCAAACACGAATAGCTAGCTTGAATATATACAATAGGAAAACGAAATATGTCTATTTGCAGTGGACTTTTATTTTTATAAGGCCTGGAAAAGGCCTTGGGGCTGACTTTACGAGCCACACCCCATTCCATTATAAACCTTTTTTGAAAAAATGCCTGAAAATATTGAGGAAGCTCTTCCACGTCCAAACATTTTCTCTAGTTTTTCCCCAAAAGCGCGCGCATTTTGCCAAGATCCCCAGTAAAAACAGCCACTTTATTTTATGGAAGATTGACAAATAAGTGCGCTTTGGTCCTTTGCACTAAAGAAAATGCGGACAAGAAAGTCAAAAAACACGTTTTTGGCAAAGATAGAAAGCATTTATCCACAATATCCCGTCCAAATCAAATGCCCAAATCAAGATCCGAGGAGGTATCCTAAGCAAGCTTCAGAGCGAGGTTTAATGAAAGGCGAAAAAGGAAGGGCCCCAAAAAAAAAGCATTTTGCTTGCCGCCGCAGGGCGCTCCTAAGCCTAAGCGCGAAGGGTTCCACAAATGATTTGGAACATATACGATATTTGGGAAAATCCAAAACAAAGGTAATATACATTGTTTTAACAAAAATTGCTAAAAAAATTTATGGAAAGAGATCATTTTTTGGGCAAAAATCCTTTCAGCACACCAAAGAATAGACAAAATTGACATCTACCTATGGGCGAAAATATATGAACAACTGTTATTCGTTTTTGGATAAGTATATGAAATCATTGAAGATCTAGAATTATTTCAAAACAGAATCAAAATCTTAATTACTATTTGTGGGA
>JAITJT010000069.1 GCA_031278795.1 Deltaproteobacteria bacterium
TAAAACTATGTGCCATAAGCTGTTTGCATTTCATCGTGTTTAGGCGTAGATAATGATATTTAATTTTCATCTAGCTCACTATGGCTGTGGAGATTAGCGGCTTATGAACATCCTTTGAACTATAAATCCATCCATCCATCCATCCATAAAAATAACCATCAAGCTAACCATCAAGCTAACCAAGCGTCCTCTTACTTTCTAACCTCTATGTCGTTTTTATGAATTCAATCTAAGCGTTTTTTACCCTCTCTAGAGGATTTGATAAATTTATTTTTACGCCTAGGGAAAACCACTGAACACAGTTTTTCGTTTTTAAAGACTAATGCCTGGGAGGATCCGAAATGATGGAACAGAAGTACGGAACAGTAAGGCAGAAATAGTGAGACATAAACACTGAAGCAGAAACAGTAAGGACGAAACAGTGAAGATGAAACAATGAAGTTATAGTTCAATGATGGGCGGGTAATTTTTTTTAGGCGCGAAAGTCAATGTTCTTTATAATATATATAATTAGTTTTAATATCTCAATATGCTAACATTAAGTATCAATATTAGAATTTATCTCACTTTAGTTCCAATATTTCCTGCTTAGCTATTACAAAGCCTTGTTTTCCCAAAAGTTTTCTAGCATTTTTCTTAGCTTTTCCTTGCCTTTTCCTAACTTTCCAAGGATTTAGTGCAAAGTGCCTCTTTACTTGCTTTTTTAGATGCCTCTCTTTTAAAAAGCAAGAGCCGCAAGCTCAAAATGGAGCTTTCTTCCCGCGTTGCCTTTTTTTGTAGCTAAATGTTATAATACTCAAGCTTTGTTTGCTTCACTCTTTTGATTCCAGCCCCATTATCATTAGACAATTAACCTTTGGTGCACAAAAATTTAAAAAATTCTGACAAATTTTAACAAAAAACCTGACATGTTTGTTGATTTGTTGGTGCTTACTTTCTTTTAGCCTTATCAGAAGCAGCAAAACCCTTCTAAATTCCCCCTAAATCTGATATTTTGCATTCTTCGCGTGTGGGACCTCAAAAGTCTTATATGCAATTTGTCTATAGCTTTAGGTTTTATCTAAAGATAGCGTGGTTCAATTACACGTAGAACGCGCTTTAATTTTCCCCATAGAGGAGTCCATATGGAAAGGCGATCTTTTTTAAAGGGCCTGGCCGGAGGCGTTGCCGCCCTGGGCCTTAGTTCCACAGTAGGGAAGGTTCTTCCCGCCCTCGCCCAGGAGGCCCAGTTTCCGGACCTCGTGGCCGTGCGCGGAGAGAGCTTGCCAGCCATGTTCGACAGGGCCTTGACGGCGCTGGGCGGTCTGGAGCGCTTCGTGAAAAGCGGGCAGACTGTCCTCATAAAACCCAACATGGGCTGGGCGGTGGCCCCGGAGCTGGCGGCCAACACCAATCCGGAGCTGGTGGCGCACATAATCAAAAACGCCCTCAACCTGGGTGCCAAGAAGGTCTATGTCTACGACAACACCTGCGACAACTGGGCCGCGGCCTATAGGGATTCAGGCTTGGAAGCTGCTTCCAAAGAGGCCGGGGCCACGGTGGCGCCGGCCAACACCTCCGGCTATTACCAGGAGGTTACGGTTCCTGGGGCCAAGTACCTAAACACCATAGAGCTCCACGAGCTCTATCTGGAGGCTGACAGCATCATAAACGTGCCAGTCCTCAAGAACCACGGAGGGGCCAAGGTGACCGCGGCCATGAAGAACCTCATGGGCGCCATCTGGTCCAGGGGGCCGCTGCACAGGAACGGCCTCGATGAGACTATCCCTGAGCTACTCCTCTACAAAAAGCCCACCCTGAACGTGGTGGACGCCTACCGGGTAATGTTATCCGGCGGACCCAGGGGGAGGGGTGACTCCAAGTACCTCTTGAGCAAGATGCTCCTGGCATCACCCGACGCCGTGGCCGTGGATTCGGCAAGCTCGGCCATCATGAACGGCTCGGGCGTGTCCACTCCGGACTACATAGCCAACGCTGCCGCGCTGGGCCTGGGGGTTGCGGACCTCTCCACTTTGAACATCCAAAGACTTAACGCTTAAGGCTTAAAATTCCCCAGAGGCCAATTTTTACATGCCGGCCAAGAATTACACACTTCAGAAGCTGAAATGGCTGCGTAGGATACTTGCGTCCACCTTCCTAGCCTTACTCGCCTGGGCTCTCATGAGCCCAGGCGAGCACTCTAAAATACTAAACACTTTACCCAAGATCCAGTTTGGTCAGATTGTCTCCGGGCTATTTTCCCGAGGGAGCGTCTCTTTGCTTATCCTTTTCGTGGTCTACGTGGTTCTTACGGGTTTTTTCGGGCGCTTCTTTTGTTCTTTTCTCTGCCCCCTGGGGGCCGGGCTCGATCTGGTTACCGCCTTGAGGCTAGAGGCCAGGCCCAAGCGCTACAAGTTTCAGCCAAGCGCCCTCTGGCGCTCCATAGTCCCCATAATGCTACTACTACTCTTCTGGGTGGGTATTACGCTTCCCTACGGCCTTTTAGAGCCTTACAGCGTGTTTACCGCTCAGAGCGCCATTTACTTCCTCCCACCAATCCTACTCTTCTTTATCCTTTCATCCGCCTACTTTTTTGGCCGGGGATTCTGCAACTCCCTATGCCCCACGGGCTTCATCCTTAGGCTCTTATCCAGGGACAGTTTCTTCAAGCTAACAATCAGTGACGACTGCATAGAGTGCGGGCTCTGCACCAGGGTCTGTCCGGCCTCCTGCGTGGACTATAAAAATAAAAACGTGGACTACGGTCGCTGCGTCTTGTGCCTGGAGTGCGTGAGCGCCTGCCCCAATAATTCCCTTAGATATATCCACCGGAGGACATTGAAGGACGGTGTCCCCTTCCTCGCCCGTAGGCGCGCCAACATGGTCTCCGTGGCCGTTTTGGGAGGGGCCGCCTTTTTGAGTTCAGAGGCTCTAAGGGCCAAGGTCATTCCGGAGCGGGAGAGGTTTCCCGTGCTACCCCCGGGTGCCCTGTCCCTGGCCCACCTCAACGCCCACTGCAGCCTCTGCCACACCTGCATAAGGGCCTGCCCCAACCACGCCCTCCACCCCAGCCCGGAAAGGGAACTTTCCCTGTGGCAGAAGCCCGTTCTCAACGCCCAGTTGGGTTTCTGTCAATACGACTGCGTGGAGTGCACCCGGGTCTGCCCCACTGAGGCCCTCCTCAAGATAACGGTTGACGAAAAACACGTCATGAGGCTAGCCCAGGTAAGGTTTCTGCGCGCCAAGTGCATAATCATCGAAAACGGCACCAGTTGCGGGGCCTGCGCCGAGCTCTGCCCCACGGGCGCCGTGTACATGGCCGATGGAGAGATACCCGATAGGCCCGAGCCCTTCCTCAAGGAAGAGCTCTGCATAGGCTGCGGGGCCTGCCAAAAGTCCTGTCCGGTTGGCCCCATGCCCGCCATCTGGATAACCGGGCTCAAGTATCAGGACATGCTGGCCAAGCGCCTGGTCAAGGACGATAGCCCGGACGCGGTCTTGGAGGATTTCCCCTTCTGATTAGCTTTTGCCCCAGGGCTTTAATCAATTTATCCCAAGAGTTTCTTCGTTTCTTTGGAAAACAGCGTCTTCCAATTCCAGAAGGGCCTGCTTGCGGTGAAGTCCGCCCGCGTAGCCACAGAGCTCGCCACGGGAACTTAGCACCCTGTGGCAGGGGATGAGTAGGGATATGGGGTTCCAGCTCAGGGCGCTGGCCACGGCCCGAGGCGAGCTCGAAAGGGCTGCGGCTATCTTTTGGTAAGTGGAGCGTCTGCCATGGGGAATGGAGGCGGTCTCTCTCCAGACCCTCTGTTGGAACATAGTTCCCATGGGAGCTATTATTAAGAGCGGCTTTTCCCTAATGCCCTTGAAATATCCCTCGATCCAGTCCTTAAGTTCCAATAGAGAGCGGCTATCCCCATAGTTCACTTTACGTTTTAGCCCGTTGGGAAAGTGTTTTTGCCCGTCGAACCAGAGTCCCACTATCATGTCATTGAGGCTGGCCGCGGTCATGGGGCCCAGGGGGCTTTCTATGGAGGCGAGGCTTAGCTCGAGCTTTTTGAATTTTTGTGATTTCATGGTCTTTGCCTTTGGTGAAAGAGAGGAAAAATTATGCCTAAATCAGGCCAATATTAATCGAAGCACGAAAATATAATTATAAATTGACATTTCCGGATAAACCAATCCACGGGCCAAACAAGCGTCTAAATGTAAAGGGCGATTTTTTTAGCCAAGAGACTTTTTTGGCTCTAAAAGGGGTAAAAATAGCTTGCGTATAAAGGGCTTAAAAAAACAAGCGGGGGGGCGGCGAAAGATCTTAGTTTTTGGCAAAAGCGAATTTTATCACAAAAGAGCGAAAGGTGCAAAAATATTTTTAAAAAAATGTGGAAATAATTCAAAGGAAGAATCAAAATTTAATTTTTTGATTTAGCTGTAGGTGTTGGTAGCTCAAAAAGAATCGTTGACAAAACAAAAGAGTCTAGGTAATATGATTCAGAAATTCGCCTCTAAGGAGTTTTTCCATGGATACCAACAAAATCACCGAATGCCATCCAATACTTCAAGTGATTATACCCAATCCGGATTTTTCCTGCATGGACGTGGAATGGGTAAATCAAGAGTTTCAGTGTTTTGGTTCCAGAGACGTCCTCATCCTGGTGCCCTTTGGTTGCAACGCCGAAAAAAAAGAATTGTTGAGCATCCATTTTGATAAACTGCAGGATCAAGCCCTAGAGACGAGGCTTGAATTTGTCATATCCGTATTTTCCATTGAAGAGAAACTCATGCGTATGGCAATACTTTACCTTATGCACCATTTTCCCGAAGACAGTGAAACCAAAATCATCTTCAATAATTACGGATCAGAAGGCATTGAGGGATTTTGGCAAGACCTCTCCGTTAAGGTGAAAAATGAGATGAAGGTTACCCACTAACGTATAAAAATCGTGGCTCTAAAAATCAAGGCTCTAAAAATCAAGGCTCTAAAAATTAGGACTAATGATTATTCTTATAAAAGATAGGCCAAATATCGTCTTCCACCCTTAAAGATCTATATATGTAACAAGGTGCGAGTACATTTTTGGCGAACGCTAAATAGAGTCTATACGCGCAAATGAAAATCCCCCCAACGCCCCGTTTTTCCAACTTTATCGCTTAGGAGACGGGTTTTTTCCATGTGGGAGCCTTTTGCCCCAGGGCTTTGTAGATGGCCCGGGAGAGCTCGTCCGGGCAGGAGTGGCCGGTTTTTCTGCATCTTATGCCTGAGAGTAGATTCGCGACCTCGAGCGCGTCCCTTCCTTCCGCGAGTTTCGCCAAGCCCGGGAGATTTCCCGGGCAGCCGCCTTGGAAGTTTATGTTTTTGACCAGGCCATCCTCAAGGTCAAAACTTAGTTCCTTGGGACAGATATTTTTCAATTTGACCTTATGTTCTACTTTGTTTTGCACTTTCAACTCCAGATTGCCTTTAAAATAGTAGCATATTAGTAAACACTGTAAGGAATACTTTAAGTGATATAGCCGATAAACACACATTGATTAAAAAACATGCTAGCGTCATTAACAAAAAAAAATTTGCGTCTTTTTAATTTTAATGAACGAATTGCTCTCTGTCAAGAATATTTTTATGGCTAGCGTCTTTTCGTTTCATCTAAGCTACAAAGATCAAAGCAACAAATTTTCCATCGTGTAATTCATCTAGCTTTGTCAAAAGAGTTGGTTAAAAGAGTAAACCATTCATAGCGTTTATGATAAGAATCAGGTTTTTCCATGGCCCAACAATCCCAAAATTTCGCCCCTCTTCTTTTTGATCCCCTCTTGGACTTTTCTGAGTACCAGCGTAGGCTTTCCCGTTTAAAAGGTTTTTTTAAGGAGCCTAGCCAAGGGGAGGGGGCCTACTTTCTCATAGAGGCCAAAGACCCTGAGCGCGTGAAAAAATACCCCAGGCCCGTGAGTCCCAGGACCCTCGTGGAGAGATGGCTCTCCGCGCCCCTAAGGGCGCGGGAGGCCCTCTGGGAGTGCCAGACGACCTACCCGGCCGGCGATTGCCTTCCCCGGGCCTACGTGGAGTTTGGAGCGGCCTATCTCCCGGCGCTTTTGGGTGCCCCGTATAGGCTTGACGCTGACACAATATGGTTTGATCACTTTCCACCCATAATCGATCTAAAAAACTATCCGCCCTTAAAACTCCACAGGGACTGGCTCTTTTACCGCGCGGTTACTGAGACCACCAGAGAGCTCGCCTCCATTTCCAAAGACAGGTTCCTGGTGGGTATTGGCTTCATTGGGTCCAATCTAGATGTCTTCCTCTCCCTCATGGAAAGGGAGAGGGCGCTCATGGAGCTTATTAAAAATCCTGAGTTGGTCTTGAATCTTCTTGAAAATATCACAGAGCTCTCCTTGGAATTTTTTCGAGATCTCTTGGATCTAATAGAGCACAGTGGAGGAGAGCATTCCTTTGCCACCCCGCTCGCGTTTAAGGGCCCGGGCGGAAAGCTCCTCTCGGATAGCTCCAAAATGCTTAGCCTAGAAAGCTTCAAGGATTTTATCCTCCCCAGCCTCATAAGTGAGGCTAATTTCATGGGAGAGGCCTTCTACGGGCTAGATGCCGCAGCGCATCTGCTTCCGGCTATCTTGGAAATTCCAGAGATTAAGGCCATAGAGTGGCATCCCCCCACCCTGGTGGAGGCTAGTAGTGGCGAGGGCATCCGTGATTTTTTCACTAAGGAGTCCCTGAATGTCTGCCATCAGATCCAGGAGTCCAAGCGGAAGCTAATACTTACGGGCCTAAGCCCCGTAGACGCTGAAAAAATCTTGAGCGTTCTCAAGCCTGACGGCTTAATGCTCTCAATCTACGCCAAAGACCCCTCCGAGGCTGACTCTCTTTGGAAGCTTTTCCG
Organism: Deltaproteobacteria bacterium; assembly: GCA_031278795.1. The sequence goes on from JAITJT010000069.1 coordinate 6,873, forward strand.
CAAGTTTACTTCAGTTTGAGGCCCTAGCCGTGCCTCTTTTCGTATCATCTTCTTTACTTTTTCTTATCTTCTCCATTAATTTTAAAGCCCTAAAAAAAATGTCTTGACAGGCTTTGGGGGATTCTCTATCCTTGAAAAATCGCAGCCCTAGCTGCGCCACGACATATAGCCAGAAACGCCGCCTTTGGCGGCACTTTCCGGCCCTCGCTAAAATCCGCTTAAAAACGGTGTCAGGCCCAATCACCTGGCTCGGGGGCATAACTGCCTCAAGGAGCCACTGATGCCGCTCATTTACCCCCTATCTATAGCCAAAGCCCCATATAATTTCCCCAATAATTTCCCTCTGTCCCCCTTCCAGTGGGAGGTGTAGCCATGCGTGTACTCCTCCTAGACTGCAAGGACTCCTTTACCTACAACCTGGCCCAGCTCACGAAGCAACTGCTCGCCCCTAGTGACTCCCTTAAGGTGGTTAGGAACGACCATCTGCGCCTGGAATGCGTTCTGGACTATGACCGCATCCTCCTCTCGCCTGGACCAGGGGTCCCAGAGGAGAGCGAGAACCTCATGGAGTTAATAGAGCTAGCCCATAATGAGCGCCCCATCCTGGGTGTTTGCCTGGGCCACCAGGCCCTGGCCCAGGCCCTGGGCGCCAAGCTCACCAATCTGGAACGGGTCTACCACGGGGTGCAGTCTGAAATTAGCATCTTAAGTGAGGACAAGCTCTTTAGAGGCCTTCCTCCGCGCATAAAGGGGGGACGCTACCACTCCTGGGTGGTGGATGAGTCTGGGCTCCCTCAAGACATATTTATCACGGCCAAAGACGATGAGGGCCTCATCATGGCCTTTTCCCACAAGACTTTTGAGGTCTACGGGGTGCAGTTCCATCCGGAATCCATACTTACCCCCACAGGCGCGCGGATTGTCGCGAACTTTCTAGGTGTTAATGCTCCGTGAGCTAAAAGAAAAAGCGGCTTGGGAAATGAACTCTCTTTTTCTTCTTTTATCTAATATTGGAGCCATTTTAGCTATTTTCTCTCTATAGAATCTAGTGTCTTAGTAAGCATATAGATAAATGCTATATGGCATCTTACTTAGCGCTACAAACAAAACATAAAAAGCATAAGGTTAACGCTATGATAACAACATCACCTGAGAAACTCGTACGCCTCATGAACGAGTGCGGAGCCCTAAATAAGCCCTTTGTCTTCGCCGTGGATTTTGAAATGACCGAGGGACTGTTTTCAGACGAGCCCTTCACCGACCCGGACATTTTTTTCACAGTCCACGGAAGGGGAAGCCAAAGAAAGAGGCCCTTCCCGGTGGAATCCGCCCTGTTTTCTAGCTACCCATGCCCCTATGATGAGTATCTGGAAAAATTCATGGTGGTGAGAAACGGGCTCCTTCGGGGGGACTCCTTTTTGGTGAACCTCACGGTTAAGACCCCTATCCAGTGCTCACTTTCCCTAGAGGACATCTTCACCCTAAGTGACGCCCCGTACACGCTCTTTGTGCCGGGGAGGTTCGCCTGCTTCTCTCCGGAGACTTTCGTGAAGATGGCCGGGAACAGCATTTCCACCTATCCCATGAAGGGAACCATAGGTGCCGAGATCCCCGGGGCGGCGGATATCATCCTTAACGACTTCAAGGAGTCAGCTGAGCACGCGACCATAGTGGATCTCCTCCGCAACGACCTCAGCATCCTCTCGGATGACGTGGAGGTGTCCCGCTACCGCTATATAGACCATCTGGTTACTAGCGAAAGAGAGATCCTCCAGGTTAGTTCCGAGATAAAGGGCACCTTGAGGCCGGGCTGGCAAGGTGAAATAGGCGACATCCTCTTTAGCATGCTTCCTGCGGGATCTTGCTCCGGGGCCCCCAAGGCCTCGACCTTAAGGATAATAGAGAGGGCGGAGAGGGAGCCCAGGGGCTTCTACACCGGAATCTTCGGGCTCTTCGATGGGCGTTCCCTGGACTCCGGGGTGCTCATCCGCTTTATTGAAATTGATGGAGATGATATGTTCTTCCGCAGTGGCGGCGGCATAACGGCCTACAGCAAGCCCCATGACGAGTACCTTGAGGCCTCTGAGAAGATCTACCTTCCCTTCGCGAGAGCCTTGAGGCAGAAGGTCTCCTAAGGCTTTTATTGATATTTGCTTTAAGTAACCCCTTGGTGAGAAAAAAATGGAAGTGCCCCCTGAGGCCAAGGCCCTATTTTTGGAAAGCATTAAGGTGAAAGACGGGGTGTATTTTAATCTGGAGTACCACGAGGAGAGAATTAATCAGAGCTTTGCTAGT
>JAITJT010000076.1 GCA_031278795.1 Deltaproteobacteria bacterium
CAGGACACCTCCATGGGCCTCACGCCCCTGGAGGGACTCATCATGGGCACCCGCTCCGGAGACCTGGATCCAGCGGTGGTCCTCCACATAATGAAACTCACCGGCAAGACCCCCCAGGAGATGGACACGCTCCTCAACAAGGAGAGCGGGGTTCTGGGGATTGGAGGCATTGGCTCCTCGGATCTAAGGGACATAGAGGAGGCCGCCAACAAAGGCAACAAGCAGTGCGCTGAGGCCTTGAAGATGTTCGCCTATAGGGTACGCAAGTACATAGGCGCCTATATAGCCGCCCTGGGCGGGCTGGACATATTGATCTTCACGGCCGGAGCCGGGGAGAACTCCAACACCTTGAGGGCCTCAATCCTTGAGGGGCTGGAGGGCATAGGCTTCAAGATAGACCCGGCCCGCAACAATGTCCGCTCCTCCGAGATCCGCGTCATCAGCACCGATGACAGCCCCATCAAGGTCCTGGTGGTGCCCACCAATGAGGAGCTGGCCATAGCCGAGTTCACCACCGAGCTCTTGAAAAACAAGGCCTGATTATAGGGGAGGAATATCCCCCTCTAAAAACCGCCTTGCTCTCTTTCACCGGCGAAAACTGGAAATGAGCTTAACTTGCGCCGGAAAATGCCCAAAAGTGTCTATTTTCCGGCGTTTTTCTTTGCTTTATGGGGATAAAGTGGAGAATGTCTAAAGTATATCTAGTAATAACAGTTCAGCTCACTAAAAAGTCATAAAACTAAAGCTTTCCAGGGTAATTTTCCAGAAAAATCAAAAAAGGCCTGCCAATGATGTTCGCAAAAAAAATATTCCCAATCCTCGTTCTCTCCATAGCTTTTCTCCTTACCGGCTGCGGCGATCAAAACCCCCTCCTGGGTAGCTGGCATATGGACACCAAGGATCAAAGCATCTACGTGAGGCTGGGACTCTCCTTGGCCACCTCCGGGCAGAACGTGTCCGTCTTGTTCGATGAGGAGGAGATGAAGGTCAATTACGGCCGCGGCCTGGAGACCTTCAAGGTCACCTATCAAAAAAACCAAGAGACCAAGACCTGGTCATTCTGCCTCAATGATGGCAAAAACTGCTTTCCCGCGGTCTTCCAAGACGAGAAGAAAAACAACGTCACCTTCCCCCTCTACGGAATCAACATGAGTTTCGTGAGGCAGGTGGATTAGGGAACATTTGACGCCTTAAGCTAAGCTAAATATAAAATAAGGCGCGCGTGAGCGCGCCTTACTTATATAATTTTCAAAAACCTCTCAAAACGCTTAGCCTCTCTTGGCGCTAAGCCTCTCTTGCTGATAAACCTCTTTGCTCATAAGCCCCTCTGCTGATAAGCCCCTCTTTGCTAATAAGCCTCTTTGGTTAAAAGCCTTTTGGATGATATAGCATCGCATAGGGATAGATTTCTTTGTTGTGATATGGAAATAATCTGCAACAGAGGTCTCTCTAGAGCGCATAAAGACGTGAGGCTTCCCCAAATTACAGGCTAATGGGAGTCAATGAGCAAAACTTCCCGGCTCACGGTGAAATCAGACACTGGGAGCTCCTTTTGGCTGAAGTAGTAGATCTTCTCGAGTAGGTACCTTGCCCTCTCCACAAACTGCCTGGCCAGCTTCTCTTCCAGGACGAAGCGGGTGGATCCCAGAAAGGAGCGCGTGAGCCCGAAGGCCAGGCGCAGCTCATAGGTCTTGTCCCCTAGCTCGCTTGCGAATGTTTTGGCGAAATCATAGACCTCGCCCGCGGCCTGGTTGAGGCGGGAGCGGGTTTCTGTCTTGAATATGGGGAGCCGCAGGATGGAGACCAGCATGACGGTTACGTCCTGGACATAGTCGCTCATGGCGCTGCGGTGCAGATCCAGCATGTGGATCTTTTTATGAGAGGCGTCATAGAGGATGTTACTGAGGTTGAAGTCCCCGTGGATAAGCATGGCGTAAGAGGAGCGGGCCCCAAGCTCCACCTTTCTTAGGTGTTTTAGAAGGGAAGAGAGGGGAAGTATCTCCATCGTGCCAATGGAGCCGCTGGTTTTCAGGAGCTGGGGATAGAGATAGCCCACCGCGGCCATGCGGCTCTCGGTCTGGCGGATGAACTCGGCTGAGGTGGGGACATGCTTTTTGGTCTCTCTCCAGATGTCGGACATGATCTGAAGGGATTGTCTCAGCGCCTCGAAGGCCTCCTCCGGGGCGTTTTCCATAAACAGCGACTGGAGGTTTCGGGAGGGAATATATTCCAGGATCAAGGTGGCCTCCCGGCCCAGGGTGGCCGGCAGAAAGGCCTTCACGTCCGCGGTGAGCCCGGGCCGCAGTTCGCTCCAGAGCTCCAGGTTTTCCCTCTCCCTGGTTATCTTGAAGGCCGGCCCGTGCTTGAAAAGCACGGTTTCCCCGTCCAAGCTCTCGTATGAGCCCTCTGTTCCCCTCACCACGCCTATCCTGCAGCCCGAGCGGCCTCCCCAGATGGATTTGAAGCCCATCTTCCCAATCTCTATGTCGTGGCCCGTGGCCTTGAGCCCGGCACCCACGGCCTTATACTGCTCCAGCTTAATCTTCTCGCCTAAGATAACGTAGATAATCTTCTCGCCAATCTCCAGGAGCAGATCCCCCAAACGCTCCAGGTAGTGGACTATCATGAGGGATGTCACCAGATCTCCATGCGTTCCAGTGGCAGTGCTTAGGCCCTCTATTATCTTTTTGAACCTGTCCGCGTAGAGCCCGTCCAGGAGCTCCTCCACCTGGCCCAGCTGGATGGCGAGTGACACCTCGCGTTTGTCTAAGGCGGGGATTATCTTGTTGAGGCCGGATACTATGTCTTTGAAGAAATCGTCTAGGTGAAACTCTTTTAAAAAGCTCAAATCCGATAGATAGCCAGCCTGGCGGTCCAAGTTTATAAGTATGTCCGATATCCTTTCCAGCCTGGAGGCTATGGACGATATCCCAAATAAAAAGAGGCTTTCCCTATAACCCGCCCCGTGACCGAGAAAGAGCTCCATGGTCTGTTTCTGGAGAAGGGCCACCTGGGTGTTAATATAGGCGGTCCGGTGGTAGAGGATCCGGCTCTTGGATGGATCCCTCTCCTTTAAGAGCTCCCTGGTCTCTGAGGTGGCGTGCAGGATCTCGGTCACCAGTATCCTGAATCCCCCCTTTATCTCGGTGAGCATCATTTCTCCGTTAGCTCTTGGAGAGCCCGAACCCGCTTTTGGGATCCTTTAGGAGGGGATCCTTGGGGTTCTCCGGCCAGGTAAGGTTGAGGCTAACCTTGACCCGGCCCTTGCGGTTGCTGGTTTCTATGGACATTTTAAGTATTTCGGGAAGCTCCAGGTGCACGGCGTGCCCGGGGGAGGAGAAATCCAAGGCCCCGCCCTTGAATCCTTCGATTAGGGCCTCTAGATAGCGCACCACGTCTTGTGGGTCTGTCACGAAATTGTAATGGAAATTATTGGAATTCATTTCATACCACTTGAGGGTTTATGTTTTGTTTTAGGAGATCAAATATAATGATACGCACTCTGGAAAAATCCTCCCTTGATCCGCGGATTTAAGGTAAATCTCCCGGAGATCGTGAGGGTGCGTGGATTATCGAAAAGCAAAAACAAAGTTTTTTAGGCTTTTTCTAATCTTGAAATGGAAAATTTTGTGGTGTGAAATCGGTTGAGAGTGGAAGTTTTTTTAAACGTGAAAGAAGATATCAAGAAAAAAAACGCCACAAAAATTTGTAAGACCTGGTAATGGTGGGGAAAAGTGGCTCTGCCTTGGCGGCCAGATTACCGGACTTTAGTATTTTACAAAGTTTTCACAAAAAATACAAATCTTTTTAAATTTTAACACATAATTTTGGTATCAATTATAATATTCCTATTATTTTATGATATTAAAAATTAAAATTTAAAATCTTTTGTTTAGAATTTATTTTTGGGATTATCTGGTGGGAAAGGGGGCGGATTAGCGTAATATAAGGGGATTTGGAGAAAAAAGACGCACTCACGATCGCGCCAAATTTAAGAAAAATGCTGGGGGGATATTAGTGTTTTCGCGAGATTTAGAAAGTGATTTGTTTTTTATTTTGGAAAAACAATTAATTAAATTTGACTTTAAGTAGATATACTACGGATCTTGATGTTTTTTCATTTTCCCATTGTTTGATTTTTTCATTGTTCCATTGTTCCATTGTTCCATTGTTTCTAAGTGTTGGAAGTAAGGGAAAAAGTTCGTAAAAATCAAAAAGAGCCTAAAATATTAGCGAAAAACTTGTAAATTAGCATTCAAGGCTTTATTTTATTGATTATGATTATAAAAATAAGTTTAAACTCTTACCGCGTCTATATTTTCACGCATTTAAATGTGTGATGGACCAAAATTTAATAAGCTTCCAATTAAAGCGTCACAATTAATTTTTCTGACTCTTATGGAGCTGTTTTAGTTTTTCTTGGTTTTAATTGTTCTTATAATTCAGACTATTTTGGCAGATTAGGAGATTCTCTCCAGATATTCGTTTATGGTGCGCTTCCGGCTTTGGTTGGCGGCTTTTAAGGCGTTTTTTACGTCCGGGAATTCCCAGGGAGGCTGGAATCCTATCTCGGATTTGGGGCTTCCCTTCTTGGTGGAGATGTCGGGCCTAATCTTGGAGGACATGTGGGTGTCGTCCCCCATGAAGGCCAGAAAGTCCCTCTTTTTCTTTTTTCTGCGGGTGAGGCAGTCGATGAGGAAGGTGGTGTGATCCGGAGTCGAGGAGTTCCAGACCTCCCAGCCGTCAACGTCTAGATCGTCTAACATCACCGGCCAGAACCTGGGAGGGTGGGGAATGATTATCCCGGCCCCGTGGGATCTGGCCTCCTCTATGAGGTTTTTGGCGTGGTGGAAGCGGTTGGGATTGAGGCGGGCCTTTACCAGGTTTTTCACCTGCTTGGCGTAGATCATTATCTTTTCCATCATGGGAGGCGCCAGCACCGGGGCGCCCTTGATGAGGATGAAGTCCGTAAGCAGCCTGTTTTTCAGCATCTCGGCGCGCTTGGAGCTGGCTATGACGCTCTCACCTATCATGAGTCTCAGTTTCTGGGCGTAGAACTTGGCGGCCTCCATCACCTCTAGTGATGCTCCCAGCTTCTTTATCTCCTTTTGCATGAGGATGTCCGGGTTGACAATCTGCTCCAGATAATCCAGAAGCTGGAGGGCCCGGTACTGGAAGGTCTGTTCTATCATGGATTTGAGCTTGGTGGCCTTTTTTAGTTTTTTGCTCTGGAGGTGGATGAGAAGCTGGATTTTTAGGTTGTAATCAGGGGCGAAGACATCCGCCTCCACGCCCGCGTAACCGTCCAGGCCTTGGATGAGATTGTGCTGGGTGGGAATGACCATGCGGCTTTTGGCGTTTGGGAAGGCGTTTTTCAGACGCTCCTCGATTAGGTTCATGGGAACCCACTCCGGGTGGAAGTGGATGGCGAGGATGTCCTTTTCCCCTTCATCCACCTGATCGGGCATGATAGCGCGCTCCACCTCATCTTTACTGAGCTTGACGTTGGTGAGACTGTTGAAGATGATCCAGTCCTCGTCGTCTATCTCCATGTCCTCCACAATCTCTTCATAGACCGGCGGATCGATTTCCTCTTTGCCCATGCTTTCTCCTTATGCTGTCTTGGGAAACTCTTCAAAGCTCTCAAAAGATCTAGAATCCGGTAAAAGCCCAAGTATTACCTGAGGTTCTGGGGCAGGTTCAGCTCCAGGGCTATTTGCCCCATGTTCTGGCTTATCTCCTGCTGCACCTGGTCTATGGCTTGGTTCACGGCCGCGATGATTAGATCCGTGAGCATCTCGATGTCGTCCGGGTTCACCACTTCCCTTTCCAGATCCAATGAGACAATCTGGTTTTTCAAGTTGACGACGACAGTCACCATACCGCCTCCCGAGGAGACGGTGATGGTCTTGTTACCAGCTTCGTTCATCATGTTAAGCATCTTTTCCTTGATGGCCATGGCCATCTTCAAGGAGTTGGAGTCGTTGAAGTCCATTTTTTCCCTCTCTTTTAGAGCGTCTATGGAGCTATTTAGCCCCATACTTATTGGCATATAGTTTAGAGAAAGCTAAATTCACTAAATCCTTAAGAAAGTGCTTCAGTCATCTGAATAATCGTCTTGGTAGCCTTCAGCATCCGTTAGGTCGCCGTAGTCGTCGAAGCTTTCTTTAAACTCGTATTCCTGGTGCTGGTATCCCAAAAACTCGCCCTTGAGCCTATGTTCCAAATCCATCACCTCGTCGGTCTCTCTCAAGATCCCCATGAGTTCCCCCACGTCCTGGCGCTGATAGCCCTGGCCACTGGCGGAGGCGTCATATTCAGGGGAGCTTTGACTCATCTCCACGGCCAGGCGCCCTTCGGGCGCGCCAAACTCTCTAGTTTGCTCTCTAGTTTGCTCTCTCGTTTGCTCTTTGTCATCTAGAATATATTCATCATTATAATCATCTTGGGAAGCCTTAGACCCTAAGCCTTTCGTCTCCATTTCCTCTGTAGGGGAAGAAGGGTCGTAAGTTGTGGAGCGCCCATCCTCTTCTTCCATATGCCTTAAGGCCGGATCCTCATAGTGGGAGTCGAAGGTGCTAGGGCTTCCCCCATCCTCCGTCTCACCGTAGCCTTGGCCCTCGTCCTCGTCCTCGTCTCCTTTAAGCTCCATGGGGGAGTGCTCAAGATCCTCCACATAGCTCTTGGATAAGGCCTCCTCTGAGCCCTTGGCTTCCAGGCCGCTCTCAATCTCATCCGAGTAGGCCTCTAGGCCGCCAGCATCGTTCTCTTTAGATTTTACCTCAGAATCCTCTTCAGGTGAGTTATTTGAGCTACTATTTAGGGACTTATTTTCCGCTCCCGTTGAGGGCGCCTCGGACGGGCCCTCGTCATTGTCCTCCACTTCAGCTTTAGCCTCTTTTGCGGGCTCTTTTGGGGCATCCTTTGGAGCCACCGCGCCTGTCGCGCTAGAGCCGGTAAGTGCGGATGCTTGCGGCTCTGGTGATTGTCCCTGGGTTTCGCCCTCAGCTCCCCCAAAGAGTCCCATGCCAAAGAGCCCGGAGGCACCTGGGGGAGGGGTCTTGGGCTTCTTGGTGGAGGCCTTTCCCCTGGTGTCGGCCTTGGTGGCGGCCTTGGTGGCGCTCTCCTTGGGAGAGTCCTCCTTAGGTGTGTCCGCCTTTTGCGCGTCCTTGGGGGCCGCCTTTTCCTTGGGGGCCTCTTTTTTAGTCTCTTTCTTGATTTTAGATGAGAGCCTAGAGGAGTTGGCCTTGAGGAGGGCGGCCATCTTCTCTTTGGTCTCTAGCTCCTCTTCTTCCTTTTTCTTGGCCTTTTCCCTTTCCTTGGCCAGGAAATTATCCACCAGCTCGTCTTCAAAGGCGCTTTCCTTAACTCGCGAGGGCTCAGTTGGGAAAGCGGGGGCGGGCTCTTTAGGGCTAATGTCCCTCAGTGCCTTAACCGAGGCCCTCACCTCCTCTGGGTCGGCCTCCAGGGCCAAGGTGAGGCGAGCGCTTAGATCCATTAGATTCTCCAGAGGGGCCATCTGAGAGAGCCTCACCAGGTGGCTCTCCAGTAGCCATCTGGGATGGGGGTGGCGGTTTAGCTCAGCTTGGAGCTTGAGCCAGGCCTCGAAATGCCTGTGCAAGGTGGGAAGGCTGTAGTCTTGTACAATTTTCTGGTAATCAGCCTCCTCCGCGTCCGTTAGCTCCAATAGCTCCGTGGCCCCTGGGCTGGATTTGCAGATGCTAAGATCCCTTATAAGCTCCAGGGCCTTGAGGCCCAGCTCCTTTAAGTCAGATCCTAGATTATAGGCGTCATTTACCGCCGCAAGGGCCTCATTGACCTTAGACTCCAAGGCCGATAGCACAATGCCTTTCACTATGTCAGAGCTTATAAGGCCTAATGAGAGGTTAACCGAATCGAGGCTTATCTCACCTGAGGAGGCGATGACCTGGTCCATGAGCCCCAGGGCGTCCCTGAGGCCGCCCTGGGCCTGGCGGGCTAGTATCAAAAGGGCCTGTGGGTCGGCGCTTATGCCCTCGGATTTGGATACGTACTCCAATCTCTTCACCATCTCATCCACCTTAATGCGCCTAAAGTCATAGCGCTGACACCGGGAGAGGATGGTGGGTGGAACCTTGTGCACCTCGGTTGTGGCGAAGATAAAGACCACGTGGGCCGGAGGCTCCTCTAGGGTCTTAAGCAGGGCGTTGAAGGCGTCATTGGATAGGGCGTGCACCTCGTCTATGATGTAGACCTTGTAGCGGCCCCGGGAGGGTAAAAACTTTACATTGTCCCTTAGGCTCTGGATGTCCTTTATGCCGCGGTTGGAGGCCCCGTCCACCTCTATGATGTCCAGAGACTGCCCGCTTTGGATCTCCAAGCACTCCGGACACTTGCCGCAGGGCCTCTCCTCCATGGGGGCCGAGCAGGAGAGCGCCATGGCGAGTAACCTCGCGGCCGTGGTCTTCCCCACGCCGCGAGGGCCTGTGAAGAGATAGGCGTGGGCGACGCGTCCGGTCTTAAGGGCCTGGGAGAGAGTGTGCCTCACCTGGGGCTGGCCCACCAGGTCGTCGAAGGTCTTGGGGCGGTACTTGCGGGCCAGGACTAGGTAAGACATCTTCCACCTCTCGCCTTTTTAGCTCTTAGCCTTTTCAATACTCATAAGGGCCCTCTGGCACTTGGGGCAAACACCTGAGAGGTCCTCCGGAACATCTTTATCCCTAGTCCAGCAGCGGGGGCACTTGGGATAGGGGCACTCTTGGATTTGAACCTCCAGGCCCCCATCAGGGGCCTGGGGGTTTTCACTTAAGAATACATCCGAAACAATGAAGAACTCCGGAAGCATGTCTCTATATTTAGTTAAGAGCTTATACACATCAGGGCTAGCCTTAATTAAAGCCTTGGCGTCCAAGGATGACCCTATGATCTTTTCTTTTCTAGCCTCTTCTAGGGCCTTAAGCACCTGAGTCCTAGCTTTGAGTAGGGCCTCCATGTCCTCTTCCAGGAATTTGTCCTCGAGTAAGGCATCGTCTTGGGGAAAGTCCTCCAAAAAGACGCTTTCCTGTTTTTGGGGATCCGGAAGGTGAGACCAGATCTCCTCGGTGGTAAATGAGAGGACCGGCGCCATGATCAAGGTAACGTCGCGGAGGATCCTCCACATGACGCTCTGGCTTCCCCGTCTTACTGGATCGTCTATGTATCTGGTGTAGAGCCTATCTTTGAGGATGTCCAGGTAAAAAGACGAGAGCTTTCCCATGAAGTTGTTAACCTTGTGGTAGACATCGTGGAAGGCGTACTCATTGTAGGCTAGTTTTGTTTCCCTTATGAGCTTATTTAAGCTAATTAAAGCGTAGCGATCCAGGGGGTCCTTTAACTCGGCTAAGGGTACGCTGTTTTTATCCGGAATAAAATCCGAGAGGTTTCCCAGTAGGAAGCGGGAGGTGTTTCTGTAGTTGAAATAGGCCTTAACCAGCATGTCCATTATTTCATTGGACACTCTTATGTCGTCTTGGTAATTCTCCGATGCGCACCAGAGACGTAGGAGGTCGGCCCCGTATTTTTTGATGACCTCCTCCGGAAGAACCGTGTTCCCCAGGGACTTACTCATCTTCTTGCCCTTCCCGTCCACCACGTAGCCGTGGGTGAGCACCTCTCTGTAAGGGGCCACTCCGTCTCTATTGGCGACGGATATTAAAAGTGACGAGTGGAACCAGCCCCTATGCTGATCTGACCCCTCCAAATACATATCCGCCCTGTCAGGAAGATAGTCGCGGTGTTCGCACACCGCGGCAAAGGATGAGCCCGAGTCGAACCACACGTCTAAGATATCCGTCTCCTTTTTAAAGCTCTTTCCTCCGCAGTGGGGGCAGATCAATCCCTCGGGGAGGATCTCTTTGGCCTCTCTTTCAAACCAGGCGTCAGCCCCCTCTCTTTGGAAGAGCTCAAATATCCTCTCCTTAATCTCTTCCGTGTAGATCCACTGGCCACATTCCTCACAGAAGAAGATGGTGATGGGAACCCCCCAGGAGCGCTGGCGGCTCACGCACCAGTCCGGGCGACTCTCCACCATGCCGTATATCCTATCCCGGCCCCGAGCGGGAATCCACTTCACCGTGTCTATGGCCTCTAAGCTACGCTTTCTTAAATCCTTGTACTCCATGGACACGAACCACTGGGGTGTGGCCCTGAAGACCACGGGGTTCTTGCACCTCCAGCAGTGGGGGTAGGAGTGTTGGATCCTATCCTTGGCTAGTAGGGCACCCCTCTCTTTGAGCATATCAATCACTTGGGAGTTGGACTCCATGACCTTCTTGCCTTCTAGCTCTTTGACCTCGTCCGTGAAACGGGCGTCGTCATCCAAGGGCGAGTAGATGGGAAGCCCAAAGGCCAAACCCGTCTCGTAGTCCTCCCGGCCGTGCCCCGGGGCCGTGTGCACCAGGCCCGTCCCCTGCTCGGAGCTCACGTACATGGCGGGCACCACCAGGGAGTCCCGGCCGTAGAGGGGGTGGGCGGCCTTTAAGCCATTTAGCTTGGCAGTAAGGATGGGGCCCAGATCCTTAGCACCCTCAAGATTTAGTTTGGGGAGGAGCCCTTCCGCGAGTGTTCCCTCCAGGATATAGACCTTCCCGTCACGCTCGTAAGCCCTGTAGGTGAATCTGGGGTTGTAGGCGATACCCATGTTGGCCGGAATGGTCCAGGGCGTGGTGGTCCAGATGACCAGGTAGACCTCTTTTCCGGATAAGTCATCTCTTAAGACCGCTGGGTCGTCTTTGAGCTTAAAGGGCACATATATGGAGTCGGACTCGTGGTCCTGGTACTCCACCTCGGCCTCGGCCAGGGCGGTCTTGCAGGTGCCGCACCAGAGGACGGGTTTCACGTCTCTGGACAATCTTCCGTCTAAGGCCATGACACCCAGCTCCCTGGCTATGATGGCCTCATAGCTGTAGTCCATGGTGAGGTAGGGATTGTCCCACTCGCCCAATACCCCCAGGCGGATAAACTGTTCGCGCTGGATATTTAGGTACTTGTTGGCGTAGTCCCGGCACTTACGTCTAATCTCGGTCTTAGTTAGCTCCAGCTTCTTTTTCCCTAGGGTCTCGTCCACCTTGTGCTCTATGGGGAGCCCGTGGCAGTCCCAGCCCGGGACATAAGGGGAATGAAAACCCGACATGGTCTTGAACTTAACCACTATGTCCTTGAGGATCTTGTTTAAGGCCGTTCCCAGGTGGATGTTTCCATTGGCGTAGGGCGGGCCGTCGTGGAGAACCCAGAGGGGTTTACCTTGGCCCTTGGCCATAATCCTGGAGTATATGTCCATGTCCTTCCATTTATTGAGGAGCTTGGGCTCCAGTTCCGGAAGCCTTCCCTTCATGGGAAAGCTGGTCTTGGGAAGGTTGAGGCTGTCTTTGTAGTCCATTATTCTCTCACTCCAGGGTAATCAAAAGGGATTCTTAGATTCATACATTATGCTTAATCATAAGCGTTCTTCAAGGATATTTAGCTTTAACGCGGCCTTCTTATTATAGCAAAAGCGGCTTTCCTCCACGCTTTATGATTATTTAGCGTTTTAGAAAGGCTTTAGGCGTCCGGCCCGGGTTCCCCGGGAACCGCAGCCTGGTCCTTTGGGGGACTTTTACGCATCTTCACGTACTCCACGATCATGGGGAGTATGGATATGAAGATTATGGCGAGGATCACCATGGTGAAGTTGTCCTTCACCAGGGGAAGGCCTCCAAAGAGGTAGCCCGCGCCGGTCAAAAGGACGCTCCAGAGGATGCCGCCAGTTAGGTTGTAGAAGAGGAATTTCCTATAGCGCATGCTCCCCACCCCGGCCACGAAGGGGGCGAAGGTGCGCACGATGGGGACGAAGCGGGCCAGCACTATGGTCTTGGCGCCGTATTTGTCGTAGAAGTCCCGGGTCTTATCTAGGTATTTCTTCTTGAGGAACCTCCCGTCCCTATTTAGGACCTTGGGCCCTAGGTAGCGGCCCACCCAGTAGTTGAGGGTATCCCCCAAAAAGGCGGCGGTGGCGATTAGGACCAAGAGCAGTCCTATATTTAGGGGAGAGCTATCCCTAGCCGCTATGGCCCCGGCCGCGAACAAGAGAGAGTCCCCGGGCAGGAAGGGACAGATTACCACCCCGGTCTCCCAAAAGACTATGAGGAAGAGGATGAGCTGGGTCTGCCAGCCGTATTGGTCCACCAGATTGTCCAGGTGCTCATCTATATGCAGTATGAAGTCAATGAGGGCCAAGATCCCCTGGGAGAGGAGGCCCGGGTCGTTTTCCATTTTTAGAAGATCCCTTACTTTTCCGGAAAAGAGAGGGTCTTCATGACGTCTTTCCCGTTGATGGCCCCGTCCCTGATTATATGGAAGGGGGCCTTGGTCATGTCTATGATGGTGGAGGGTTTGGGCTTGTCAGCCAGGCGCTGGAAGCTAGGGCCCGTGTCCACCACCATGTCCAGGAGCCCGGGGAAGTACTCCAAGACCTCCCTGGCGCTGGTGGCCGCTTTCTCGCCGTGGGGATTGGCCGAGGTGCCGGTTATGCCCCTATCGGTCATTCTGGCCAGGGCCCCGGGCACCGGGAATCTATCCACCCTGAGCGCGATGGAGCTCTGCTTCTTCCCCAAAATGGCCGGGTGCAGCCCGCTCTGGGCCTTAAATATAATGGTTAAGAGCCCTGGCCAGAAGCGGTCCATGAGGATGGCCGCCTCTTTAGGTATATCCTGGGCGTAGGCCATGACCCTTTCCCTGGTATCTAGGAGTAAGAGAAAGGCGTTGTCAGTCTTGGGCTTCTCTTTCTTGGTGAAGCTATAGTCCGGCTTGTGCCCGAATTTTAGCAAAAAGAGGTTCTCCAGGGCCGCCGGGCGGTCAGCTATGACCATGAGCCCGTAGAAGGACTCGGTGGCCGCGGCCACAATTCCGCCGTCCAGGAGGGTTTTAACCGCCGGCTGGAGGTCGCTTAGGGAGAAGTTCGCGGGGTCGATTGTGAGAAGTTCAGTCAAGGTAAGACTCTTTAATAAACATTTGGAAAAGTTTTATCCATAGGGCTTGATGGGGCGTATGGGAAGGGCAGATCTTCCAAGACGGCAACTACAAGCCCATTACAAGCCCACTACAAGCCATAATTCCTACGCATATTATCAAAAAAAGGGGCTTGACTCAATACGCTAAAAGTAGCATTATATCTTAACGGGCGCCTTTCTTCTCACCAAGAGTGGCCCCAAATCCTTTAAAAAATAACCCGGTATTAGCCTGAAAATAAGTCATTAAAGAGAGCTTTTTTATAATTTAAGACTATTTCAGAGTGTTTTATCGGAAATAATCGCAAATGGAGGTATTTTTATGTCAATTACGGAAATTGAATCCAATCCCGACTGCATGAAGGAAGAGACCAAGCTCATCACCGGCCCCTGTCCCGCATGCGGCAAGGAGCTGGAGTTCTTCAGCATTACCGAGCTAAGGAATCAATCGCACTGCTACGAGTGCCACGCTCCGTTTGACTCCAAGGCCTTCGCCCACAAACTCGGACTGAGCATCTAAAAAAGACTCCGCAAAAAAAGAAGCTTTAATTTCCGCCGGGGCCAGACCGATGAGGCGAGCGCTCCGGCGGGTTTTTTCCTCTCCACCTGAAAAAAAGACATAATCCCAGAAGCTAAAATTTCCGGCCTATATTTAAATCCACAATCTTAACAAGAATGTAAGTTTTTGCTGTTAGACTTCAATTTTTAAGTCTATTTCATAGGCATTCTCTAAGTAAACCATGGTTTTAGGCGTGATTCTCAAGCTCTTTTTCTTAAAAATGCGCTGAAAAACCCCTGTGAGTCTCGCCAAAAGCGCTAAAAGCCGCCACGAAAGGCGCTAAAAGCCGTCACGAAAGGCGCTAAAAGCCGCCACTAGAGGCGCGTTTCAAATAATATTGTTTTTTTTAAACGCAGGGAATTGTTATAGGCACTTTTTCCTTTACATTTTTGAAACTTGTCGCTATATTTGAGCCTGAGACGGAGCTTCCCCACAAAACCGCAAGGTTACATGATTTTTTTGGAATTGGCCCTTAGAAAGCGGGCTTTCCTTTTTTTGTGGGAATCAACACATCTCTTCAATTTTCGCGCATCCCAAAAAAACGCATCCATGCTAAGTATAGAGGGCCTTTGGGGTTTTGCGCTAAACTTGGGTTTTCAAAGGGCATTCCCCTATAGTGGGAGGCGGCGTAAAAACCGCTTTCTTCCACTAAATTTGTTTATAAAGGGCACCATAAAGGGCAATATATAGTTATGTTTGGAATAAAAAAATCGGATAAGCAGCTCTGGAACGCCTTTTTTTCCATGAACGTGGAAATAGAGGGAACTTTGAGGTTCACCGGGCTCCTCAACATAGACGGCAGGGTCAAGGGCGCCATAATCGCCAAGGGCATGCTGGTGACGGGCACCAGCGCCTTCATAGAAGGCGACGTATACGTGGAGAATCTGGTCCTCAGCGGTTCCGTCACGGGAAACATCTACGCCACGGGCGAGGTGCACCTCAACCAGACGGCGGTGGTGAGAGGAAATATCAACTATCACACCTTGAGCATCGTCCCGGGCGCCGTCCACGAGGGCAACAGCCACCTTTTCACGGAAGGCGAGGTGGAGGAGCTCACCGAGAGGATACACTCCGAGATCGCGAACATCGAAAAATCAGGCCTTAGCCTGGACGGTAAAAAGGCCCCAAAGGGGAAGGGCGCTACTAGCCCCGAGCCCAAGCCAGCCGAGGCCCCCAAGGAGCAGCAGGCGGCGTCAATGGCTGAAAAGGAGAAATCCTTCAAAAAGGAGAGGGAGGTCTCCCAGTTGAACGTGCTCAACGACAGCTTGGGCTGATAAAATCAAGAATTTTGGGCTGAAAATCAAGCATTTTGGCCTGAAAATTAAATCATTTTTTCTCTTTCGGGAGATGATCCAGGGGGGCCAGTGCCTCCGCCGGTCATCTCCTTTTTTTTCTCTTGTAAACTGTGAAAAAAGTGATGTGTTTTATTGATTAATTAAATGTTCAAACTACCATGGCCGTTTATATCAAGGGTTTTGGACAGGTGACATTAAGCGTTTAGGGCTAAAAATTTAAATCGTTTTTGTGTTAGGGACGGCGTTCCAGGGGCCAATGCCTCCTGGGTCAGCTCCTATTTTTTTCAAGTATGCTTAGAAAAATCCGACTATTTACTCTACATAAAAATAATTCGTTACAACGAATAATTGTATTTCACGTGAGAAATAAGTTGCACTTGAAAAAAATACTGTTAAAATTGTTCGTTGTATCTTATTTTCTACTAAACGTATTTATTTATTTACTAATATTTTGTATAATAATTTTTAATATGCTTTTTTTTAACCATATATAGTAAGGAATATCTAATTATAAGGCCGATAATTTGATAATATATTTCTTAAAAACGTTAAGATTTTTCGTCACAAAAGATAAGCCTCTAAAGACTCTCTTCGGCATATGAAATTTTTACGTTGAAGTCAAAGTTTTTGTCTATATTGTAAAAAGAAATTTTTTTATCAGGATGCTGAAAAATATTTTGACCTAAATATAGTCATCAATGTTTTTAAATATCTATATATAGGATTTATGTCGTTTTTTTCTCGAAAACTCATACGTTACATAAATTATTACTTTTAATTATATGTTATAATCCACAAACAACGGCCCCATGCTGGCGCCTGTTAATAACACAGGTTAACACGAACAAATCCCTGTCAAAATACCTCCCTGTTTATTTCAACATGAGCTGTTGTCTTTATGCTACAACACTTTACGTGATCTTATAGTTGCCTTAGAATTATCACGAAGTTTTTTTCTGCGAAGCATTATATTGCAATAAATTACATTAAATTTTAAAATTTTTGACTTATTAATCGCCTTAAAATGGTACTATTTTTAGCTTTTTAGAAGTGGAAAAAAATTGAAAAAGATATATGACTCTCCCTATACATTGATTCATATATCGTCTCGTGTTTTAGCCACAAGATGTGTTTTAGCCAGGTAAATATCCTCCCGTGCTCATCCTCACTATGGGCATATTTTAGTTGGGTTTCTACCGTGACCTTGTGTTTCTTAGCCGTGGACGCTTTCCCCAGTAAACTTTAACGGTTAAACAGAAAAACATTCTCTTTACAACATACTAGCGTTGTTTCTTGCTACGGTTCATGAACCTTGCGCATTGGGGCGATTTAGCCGGCGTTTTTGTTTGCCTGGTCTACCAAAGAGCATTTTTTAAAAAGCGAAAAATTTCTTTTGCGTCCATTTGGTCATAGAGTATCTCCAAGGCTACGCGCTTCAGACGAGAGGCATAAAGCTTAGCGCCAGGCGCGCGGATGCGCACTGATATATTATATCATTATAAGAGATGTTATATCATTTCAAGAAATATTAATCGTTTCAATAGGTTCTATTTAGCTCAGATTGCTTCCGTAAGAGAGGCTCTAATGGCTTAAGGCTAGCCATGTAAAAGATCTTATCCTGTCAGCGTTTGGAGATTTTTTCAGTAGTGGAGAATATAAAACACATAACAAATCTTCAACTTACGGGGGCAGAGAACATAAATTTTAGCGTTAGTTGCCAATCACCCAAATAGCGTTATATAGAAAGGTGATAACAATTTTATAAAAAAGAGCGCGTAAAGTTATGCGCAAATTTTAATCATATGGAATTTTAAACATGCTGAAATCCGTAAAGACTTTAGCAAAAGGACGGAAACAAAATTATCACTCGTTCGTTTTTCATTCCTCAGCCCTCTAACTATATAGGAGAGCGATCCCAACTCTAATTTAGCTTTGGAATTGCTTCAGAAACATGTCCCCATATACATTAATGAAATAGATTCTTTTTTACATAAACATTTGCTAATTATCTAACAATATGTATATCTAAACCTATAAATTATCAAAGTGGTATCTATTATTTAACCCCAATTATTTTTTAACACTATCTATTATCTTAGGGGCGTTTGCACACTTAAGCTCCCTAAACAACAAAAATCAAACAAATAAATGGCTTAACTATGAAAAAATTAATTATTCTAACGGCATTATCCGCGATATTCTTGCTCTTAGCCTTTGCTTGTGGTGAATCCAGTACCCCTAGCGCGCCTTCCGGAGGGGCTGATTCCGGATCCTCCTCTAGCGCCGCCCCATCGGCGGGTACGGCCTCCACCGGCGCCCCGGGCCAACCAAAGGTCTTGAATTTCGGGGTTTTCGCCTCCATCTCCTCTTTGGAGCCCACCACGGACTGGGACAGCTGGTATATCGTGCGCATAGGAGTGGGTGAGACCTTGGTGCGTTTCAACAAGACCATGGGCGCTGAACCCTGGCTCGCGGAATCCTTCAGCGTGGCACCGGACAACCTCACCTGGACATTCAAGATTCGCGACAATGTGAAGTTCTCCAACGGCAAGCCCGTGGACGCCGCGGCCGTCAAGGCCTCCTTCGAGCGCGTGGACAAGCTGGCCCAGGAAAGGTTCAAATCCGAATTTTTCACCTATGAATCCCTAGAGGCGGACGGCCAGAACTTTATTATCAAGACAGTGGATCCAACACCAGGGCTCGCCGGCATGCTGGCCGATCCCCTCTTCTTGGTTGTCGACGCTGAGGCCAACCCTGAAAAAGTGGAAAACGAGGGCGTCATCTGCACCGGGCCCTATAAGTACCTCCCCCGCAACGGGGAGAACATCTCGGCCGTCAGAAACGACCTCTACTGGGACGGGAAGCCACCTTTTGACCAGGTGAATTTCGTGACCATCACGGATCCCAACACCAGGGCCATGGCGCTCCAGTCCGGAGACGTGGATCTGGCCGCCAACATGAGCACCTCGGACGTGCCCCTCTTCCTGAGCAACCCGGACTTCACCGTGTCCGAGATTCAGTCCCTGCGCGTGGTCATGGCCTTCATGAACTTGGACAACAAGGTCTTGGCTGATGAGAACCTCAGGAAGGCCGTCAAATCATCGCTCGACCTTAAAACCTACGCCGATAAGATCTTAGGCGGCCGCTTCGCCCCCGGCAAGGGTCCCCTCCCGCCGTCCCTGGGCTACGGCTTTGATAGCCTGGTGGATCCCTTCCCCTTTGACATGGAGAAGGCCAAGGGCTTTTTGGAGGCCGCTGGCTACACTGACACAAACGGTGACGGCACCGTGGACAAGGACGGAGCGCCATTGGTTCTAAACTACGTCTACTACTCCTCTAGGGCGGAGTTCCCGCTCTTGGTGGAGGCCACCCAGCACGCGCTGGAATCCTTGGGCGTGAAGGTCAACCTCAACCAGGTGGAGGCCTCGAACCTAAATGAAATCAGGAAGACAAGAGACTACGATCTTTTGGTCATGAACATAATCACCGCCGGAACCGGCGATCCCCAGAGCTTCCTGGTCTCCCAGTTCGAAACAGGTGCTTTCAACAACAGTAACGGTTACTCCAACACGGAGCTGGACGCCTTGTTTGAGAAGTTGAAGCTGGAGTTCGACGCGGCCGAGCGCGAGAAGCTCATCACCAAGTCCCAGGAGCTCATCATAGAGGTACCCGCCCACATCTTCTACGCCTATCCCAATACAAATATTGTCTACAACAACAGAGTGACGGGCGTCGAGATGCTTCCGGCTGATTACTACTGGATCACGAAAGATCTGGATCTGAAGTCCTGATAGCTTTTTCGTTTTTTATATTCTAAATCATGAAGCTAATGCATTAAGCTTTTTCATGAAGTTTTTTCATGGAGCTTTTTTTAGAAAAGCTCCATTTTTGAAATCAATTTACACATTCAACTTATATACTTAGATTATTTGGTTCAGAGCCGCGTTTTTAAACGCGGCTTTGGATCAAAGTAACCATAAATTTATTCGCGAAATATAAATATGCTAAAAAATTCTTTGAGCTGGTTGGGGAAATTCTTTTTTTCACTTTTTGGAATTAGCCTCATCACCTTTACCTTGACGGCCTTGATCCCAGGAGACCCCGCTGAACTTATGCTCTCAGCCTTGGGAAACTCGCCTCCGCCGGAGGTACTGGCTAAGGCCAGGGAAGACATGGGTCTGGATAAGTCCATACCCGTGCGCTATCTGGAATGGCTTTCCAGGGCCGTGAGAGGAGATTTTGGGATATCGTATTATACTAGGCATCCCGTGCTCTCCGATCTCGCGTCGAAGTTTCCGGCCACCTTGAAGCTAGCGGTTATGTCCCTGGCCTTAACCGTGGTTATCTCTGTGATCTTGGGTATAGGCTCCGCCATCTGGAGGGGCGGCGTATTCGACATAGTGGTAAGGGGGATCTCCTTTGTGGGGATCTCCCTTCCCAGCTTCCTGGTGGGGCTTTTGCTCTTGTACTTGGTTGCCCTTAAGTTGCAGCTACTTCCGGTCGTCTCCACCTCCGGAACCGGAAAGGCCGTAATCCTTCCGGTGGCCACTCTTACCTTCGCCATGTCGGTTAAGTACACCCGCCAGGTGAGAAACTTGGTCCTAGAGGAGCTCAACAAGGATTATGTCCTGGGCGCCAGGGCCAGGGGCCTCAGTGAGTTCACCATCCTCTTCAGGCACGTGCTTCCCAACGTATTTCTTCCACTAATCACCTTGATAGGCATATCATTCGGCTCGCTTCTGGGCGGAACGGCTCTGGTGGAGGTTATCTTCTCCTGGCCGGGGCTAGGTAACTACGCCATACTTAGCATATCGAGGCGGGATTATCCGGTCATCCAGTGCTACGTGCTCTGGCTTTCAGCCGTTTACATGATAATCAACTTGATAGTGGACTTCTCTTACAGGCACCTGGATCCTCGGGTCAGGGCCGCGGGAGGCGCGTGACATGGACTTCCTCAAAAAACTAAAAGAAAACAAAAGGCTAAGTCTCTACCTGTTCTTGGCTTTGCTAATCATAATAGTCGCGATCTTTGCGGAGAGGCTCGCCCCCCATGACATCTACAAGGTGGACTACACGAGAATCTTGGAGCCGCCCTCCAAGGAGTTTATCTTTGGGACGGACTACATGGGCCGCTGCGTCTTCTCCAGGATACTCTGCGGCACGGCCACCACTCTCAAGATGACCTTCAGCGCCGTGGCCCTGGTCTTCCTAATAGGAACCGCGCTGGGGCTCGTGGCCGGCTATTTCGGGGGAGTTCTAAACACCATCATCATGCGCGTGGCGGACATCATGCTGGCCTTCCCGGGGATAATACTCGCCATAGCTATCGCGGGCATCATGGGAGGTGGGCTCCAGAACGCCATCTTGGCCATTGCCGCGGTCACCTGGCCGCGCTACGCCAGGCTCTCCCGCAGTTTGGTCTTAAAAGAAAAGGAGAGCGTCTACATCCAGGCCGCCAAGGTTTCAGGCACTGGGTCTCTGGCCATCCTCAAGAGGCACATCTTTCCCAACGTCATCTCCATCATGATCCTCTCGGCCGTCATGGACATAGGTGTGGTCACCATGGAGCTGGCAGGACTCTCCTACCTGGGGCTGGGGGCGCAGCCCCCGGCCCCAGAGTGGGGCCTCATGCTGGCGGGTGGGAAGACCTACTTCCAGGTGGCGCCCTGGCTGCTTTTGGCACCAGCTGTGGCCATATTTACGGTCATCGTGGTGTGGAACCTTCTGGGGGACACCCTGCGGGACACCCTGGATCCCAGGATCCTCAAGAACATAGAGAAAGAGGAGGCCTGAAAGGTGAGCTTCATCGAAATAAAAAACCTATCCGTCAAATACGGAAAGACCAGGGTGGTGAAGGGCTTCAAGCTGAACGTGGAGAAGGGGCAGGTGGTTAGTTTCGTGGGCGAAAGCGGCTCCGGAAAGACAACTGTCGCGCGCTCCATCATGGGACTCCTTCCCAAGGCGGCGAGCGTTGAGAGGGGCTCTTCCATTGTCCTAGACGGCGACGAGCTCCTAAACTACAGCCCCAAGGACTGGTCCAAGATCCGGGGGACGAAGATCGCCATGATCTTCCAAGACTCCGGAAACATGCTAAACCCCATCAGAACCATAGGAAACCAGTTCGCCGAGTATATCCTGGCCTATAAGTCCGTCTCCAAAAAGGAGGCCTTGGCCCAGGCCGAGGAGCTCTTACTTAAGACGGGCTTGAGGGACCCCAAGTCGGTACTGGCGAACTACCCCTTCAACCTCTCTGGCGGCATGCGCCAGAGAGTGGGGATTGCCATGGCCATGACCTTCAATCCGGAGCTGCTTTTAGCCGATGAGCCCACCTCGGCTCTGGATGTCACCACCCAGAAACAGGTTATAGCCGAGCTCCTGGAGCTCCAGAAGGAGCACCACATGACCATCATCCTGGTCACCCACAACCTGGGTGTGGCCTCCTTCATCTCAGATAACATTGTCGTTCTCAAAAACGGCGGCACCGCGGAGATAGGAAGCCCCATGGAGCTACTCAACAATCCCAAGAACCCCTACACCAAATCCTTACTGGAAGCCATTCCCAGCCTGGTGGAATAGAAAGGCGAAATATATGCAAAGAACGGATGCACCTATTCTGGAGGCCAAAGAGGTCACCAAGATCTTCCCCAGGGGGAAGGGGGGAGGTACCTTCAAGGCCTTAAACAAGGTTAACCTCGCCATGTACAATGGGGACTGCCTGGCCGTGGTGGGCGAGAGCGGCTGCGGAAAGTCCACCCTGGCTAAGATCATCATGAACCTTCTGAACCCTGACGGAGGGGAAATCCTCTTCAAGGGAGAAAAGATATCCGGGCTCACCGGAAAGGCCCTCTTCAATCTCCGCGCCAAGATCCAGATGATCTTCCAGGACCCCTCCATGGCCGTCAACCCCAGGATGAGGGTCAAAGACATCGTGGCCGAGCCCTTGGTTAACTTCAAGCGGGTTCCGCGCGGCCAAAGGAGGGATACCGTGGCCCAGCTCCTTAACGGCGTGGGCTTAAACGAGAGCTTCCTCAACCGCCACCCCCACAGCATGAGCGGAGGCCAGCTCCAGCGCGTCTCCATCGCCAGGGCCATCGCCCTAAAGCCCGAGATAATCGTCTGCGACGAGGCCACCTCCGCCTTGGACGTCTCCATCCAGAAGGTGATATTGGATCTACTATCAGACCTCTCCAACAAGGAAGGCGTCCAATACGTCTTCATCTGCCACGACATAGCCCTGGCGGATGACTTCTCCAATGTCATCATGGTCATGTACAAGGGGCACGTGGTGGAGTTCCTCCGGGACCGGGCCCTCAAGAAGAGCTCCCGGCACCCCTACACCAAGCTTCTCTTGGACTCGGTCTTTCCCACCAATCCCAAGGAGCTTATGGACGAAAAGGAGAGCTTCCTCAACTCCCAGGGCAATGAGCTGAGGGAGGAATCCAGCGCCCCCCAAGGCTGCGTCTTTTACCACCGCTGCCCCCAGGCCACGGATGAGTGCCCCAAAGCCCAGCCGCCCCTGGTG
>JAITJT010000141.1 GCA_031278795.1 Deltaproteobacteria bacterium
AAGAAGGCGTTTCTAGTTCCCCTCCGCCAGGCCCTGGAGCAGGGCCAGATGGTAGTAGAGGCCCTTTTGGCTAACCAGCTTGGCGTGCGTTCCCTCCTCCACTATCCTACCTCTGTCGAAGACGAGTATGCGATTCGCTTTTTTTATGGTGGAGAGGCGGTGGGCAACTATAACTGAACTTCTTCCCTCAAAGAGCGTGTTCATGGCGTTAGATATCAGCTCCTCTGACTCTGAGTCCACGAAGGCCGTGGCCTCGTCTAGGATCACAAACTCAGGCGCGTCAATTAAGGCCCTGGCGCAGGCCAGGAGCTGGCGCTCTCCGCTGGAAAGGGTCCTTCCCTCGGCCCCTAGTAACTCTTGGTAGCCCTTGGGGAGCCTTTCAATGAAGCGGGAGGCCCCCACCCGCTCGGTGGCCTCCATCACCTGCTTGTCCGTGAGGTTCGTGCGACCAAGTTTGAGGTTCTCCATGACGGTTCCGCTGTAGAGGTAGACGTCCTGGGTGACTAAGCCAATACGCTTGCGGTGGAGCTTGAGGTTAAGTTTATTTAAGGGGAGTCCGTCGAAAAATATCTCCCCTTCGCTTGGATCGTAGAAGCGCAGCATGAGGTTTATGACCGTGCTCTTACCGCTTCCGGTCTCCCCCACCAGGGCCAGGGTCTCACCGTCGTGAAGCTTGAAGTTGAGGTTCTTCACCGCCAGGGGCAGATCGGCTCGGTACCTAAAGGAGACGTTCTTAAACTCTAGGTTCCTTCCAGGAACCTTGGGTGGGATCTCACCTGTGTACTCTCCGCTGTCTCTAACATTAAGAAGCGTCATGAGCCTCTCGATGGAGGCGAAGGCCGACTGGAAGTTGTTCATCTTCTCGGCTAGGTCTTTAATGGGGGTAAAGAAACGGTTGCAGTAGACCGCGAAGGCCGCCAAGACCCCTAAGCTAACGCTGTTCTCTATGACCATCTGAGCTCCGAACCAAAGAACTGAGGCAAGTGCCACCGAACTTACGAGGTCCACCACGGGCATGAAGATGGCAAAGGCCTGGAGCTGCCTTAGGCCGGTTAAATAGTTGGCCTTGTTGAGCTCGCCAAACTCGGATTTGGAGTGCTCCTGGCGGTTAAAGGCCTGGATAAGCCCCATGCCCGAGTGGGTCTCGGAGAAGTACTGGTTGATTAAGGCCACCTTGCCTCTTAGGTCCCTTTGCTGGACCCTGGCGATGTGGCTAAACTTGCGGGTGCTATAGACGATTACCGGGGTGAGGGCCAAGGTGATTAGGGCCAGCTTGGGGCTAAGGGCGAACATTATGACCACCACCCCGAAGATGCTAAGTAAATCGCTAAAGAAGGTGGAGGCCGTGGATTTAATCAAATTATTAATGTTGTTGATATCAGAGGTTAGCCTCGAGGTGAGCCTTCCGGCCTCCAGCTGGTCGAAAAATGTTTGGGAGAGGCTAAATAGATGGGCCAAGACCCTCTCCCTGAGGCTGTGGCCCAGCCTCTGGGAGGATGTCTCAATTAGGACCCTTTGACCCAAATCAAATCCGTAGCCAAGGAGCATGCACACCGCGAAAAATATAGCCAAGGTCCTTAAGCCCCTGATGTCCACGTGCCTTAGGACAAGGGTGATGGCCCCTGGGAGGGTGGCTAGGTCTTTCTCCCTAATACTTACATAATCCGGGAAGAGCTCAATCTTTCCGCCAGAATCCTCCACTAGCTTAGTGAGCTCGTCTGGGCTTAGAGATAGTTCGGCTCTACTCTTAAGGTACCAATTGTCAGGGTCCAAAACCCCAGATTTAAGTAGCTCATCTTCCAAAAGTCCGTCCATCTTGTCTTTGGACCCTGGTTCCAAGAAGTAGATGCCCTCCTTCCCTGAATACAGGAAATCCGCCTTCTTTAAGAGTCCGGTTCCACCTTTAGCCAAGAGGGTCTCAGGGTTATCCACCTTAATCATCCTCCCCAAGGGGAGGATATAGCTATCTATGGCCACTTTGGTCAAAAAGGGAAGGATTATGCCTATGATGGAGGCCAAGATTATCATGAGCATGCCGGAGAGCAATATATGCCTAAAGCTCTTGGTGGCTGGCCACAGGGAGACAATGAGCTTCAAGTCCGATCCCAGGGCCTTCACGGTCTCCTTGGACTGGGCGCTCTCCAGTCTTGTCTGTCTCTTGGCTTCCTCGGTCATGCTTTAATCGTCCTCACTAATAAAAACCATATTTCCTTAAAAATAATTCTTACGCCATGAGCGTATCACTTGGATTAAGGTAAGTTTTGGCTAATATCTCTTCTTTTTTAACGTTTAAGGTGGCGAGCGTGTGAATGCGTTTGAAGTAGCCCTCTTGAGATTCAAGCTCAGTAGAAGTTCCCTCCTGGGTGAGCCTCCCGTCCTCCACCACCAAGATCCTATCCGCCCTAGTTAGGCTCATGAGCCTGTGGCTAATGATGAGGGTGCCTTTGTCTTTCCTTAGCTCTTTGAGTCTGGTAAGTATGCGATCCTCCACATGGGCATCCACAGCCGAGAGGGTGTCGTCCAGGATAAGGTAGGGTGGATCCATAAGGAGGGCCCTCGCCAGGGCCACTCTCTGCCTCTGGCCACCGGAGAGGGTTAGGCCCTTTTCCCCCACCAAGGTGTAGAGCCCCTCCGGGAAGATGTCTCTGTCCATATGCAGCCACGCGCTCTCGGCCGCCGCCATTACTTCCTCTTCCGGGGCGTTGGGTTTCCCAAAGGCAATGTTTTGGTAGAGGGTTCCGGAGAATATGTAGCCGTCCTGGGGCACGTAGGCGAAGAGGCTTCTAAGTCCCGCTAAGCTGTAGTCCTTGGAATCCCTTCCTCCAATGAGGATAAGACCTGACTTTGGTTCACGGAGTCCCATGATGAGGGAGGCGATGGTGGTCTTCCCTGACCCGGTGGGGCCCGTTAGGGCCGTAATCACGCCCTTTGGGAGCTTAAGGGAGAGATCCTTTAACACGAGCTTCTCGCTTTCCGGATAGCTAAAGGAGAGCTCTTTAAACTCTATGTCAAAATCCTGGGGGCACTCAAAATCCTGGGTTAGGGGATGAACCGAGCGCTCCTCTACCCCTATCACCTTGGAGAGGCGCCGCAGGGACGCGAGTCCCTGGGAGAGCCTTCCCATGGTTATACCCAAGGCCATCAAGGGCCAGGTGATCAAGGTGAGATAGGTGATGAAGGCCACGAATCCACCGGCTGTTACCGTCCCTAAGATAACGGATTTTCCCCCGAAATATATGGTAAGTGATAGGGAAATGTTAGTAAAAAGGTATAAAAGCGGAAAGAAGAGCCCGGTTATAATGGCCAGACTAATGTTGGCCCGGACGAACTCCCTGGACTTCTCCCTAACCTCCGAGCGGGCCAGTTCCTCGAGGCCCATGGCGCGTATTATCTTGAATCCCGCAATATGCTCGCGCACAACCTCTGTTAAATCCCCAAAGATGTTTTGGGTGACAAGCACCCTCTTAAATATCTTACGGTTAAAATACACAGCCATTATGGTTATGAAGGGAAGCGGCACGAAGGCCAAAAGACAGAGCTGAGGGCTAATGGTTAGCATAAAGACAATGGCGGTTAATCCCAAAACCACCGCGTCCACCAAGCTAACAAAACCATAGCCCACGGCCATGCGCACGGCCTCCACGTCGTTGGTGGAGAGCGCCATGAGCTCACCGGAGCTATTCTCTTGGTGCCAGTTGAGGGATAGTTCCACGAAACGCGAGTAGAGGCTGGCCCTTAGGTCTCTTTCCATTAGCCTGGCGAAGCCGTAGATGTTTCTTCTCCAGATGTAGCGTAATATGGCCACGGAGACGGCAAGCCCAATTATCCACAGAACCGGGGACAAGATTCTCGCTCTATCCTCGGATCCGCTACCTAGGATGTCTATGGCCCAGCCCACTAGCCTAGGGAAGGTCATCTGCAAGAGGTTGCAGAGAGTGAGCGTCGCCACACCCATGACTAGCGATGCCAGGTGCTCGCGGAAGTAGAATTTTATGAGCTTTAAATTATCCATAGATAAGCAATCAATTTAAATCCAGAATCAAAAATTTAAAATCTAAAATCAAAAATTTAAAACAATAATCAAAATCTAAAATTTTTAAAGTCCATAGCCTGTCTGCTGATCTTAGCTATCTAAAACATGAAAACAAAAATCTAAAATCCAAAAACAATCATCAATCATCAAAATTTAAAGTCCAAAATCAATCATCAATTATCAAAATCTAAAATCCAAAATTAATCATCAAGTATCAAAATCTAAAATCCAAAATCAATCAT
>JAITJT010000183.1 GCA_031278795.1 Deltaproteobacteria bacterium
GGTATTGTTGGGGTCGGCTTCGGCCATTTTTGCGAACCTTCTGCTTGTGTGGAGAAATAAAAAATCAGTTTCTGTCGCTGATACTCAAAGTATAATCCCGTTTTATGGCAAAATAAACAGACAATACAGACTACTTGGAGCCTAAATTCAACTTGTCTTGGCCTTTCGTGAATAATCCCAAGGATAATCTCAGCGCTAAGCCAAAATGTCCTTAAAGAGCTCTTTTAGCTCTCCCCTGAAGCCTCACTTAATAAGAGCTTCAGGGGTTTTCTTTTGGAGACCGCTTAGCGCTCACTAGGGCCACCTGGGGCGCGCTGGGCGCGCCCCAGGTGACCCAGGTCCTTTTCAAAGCTTAAACCTCGCATACTTTAGTCAAATTTCTAAAAAGGACCTCAAATAGTGGGTGTTTGGGTGGGCGCCCAGGCGCCCACGCCTCTGGAAAGTCGCAATCGTCGGAAATTTTTGCTAACATCTTAGGCATAAATAAGCGCTCAGCGTAGTTGATGGTGCGAAAAATGGCCATTTATGGTGCTCCAAAGCCATTTTTTATCAAAGGGAGGCTTTTTGTATGGCAGAAAGAGAGATAATTGATTTTACCGACGAGCAGAAAAAGGCCATCCTGGATTGGTGCCGCGATCTTCTGCGGGCCAATCTGGAAGGAAGGGTAGAGCCAGAGGGGCCGGATATCGAAGGCGATGGCGGGGTCTTTGTGACCCTGAAGAGGGCGGGTGAGCTGAGGGGCTGCATAGGCGTCTTCGACTGGTCCAAGCCCATCAAGGAGACCATCTACCGGATGGCCAAGGCCGCGGCCTTCGCCGACTACCGCTTCAAATCCGTGGAGCTCCCGGAGGTGGACAGCCTGGAAATCACCGTCTCGGTTCTCTCCCATCCAAAGAAGCTCAATAACATTGATGATATCGTCATAGGCCGAGACGGCCTCTACCTTGTCCACCCCAAGGGGAGGGGGGTACTCCTTCCAGTTGTAGCCGAGGAGTATGGTTTCAAGCCCCAGGAGTTCGTGGAGAACACCTGCCGTAAGGCGGGTCTTCCTCCCAATGCCTACAAGGATCCGGAAGCCGAGCTCAAGGTCTTCATGGCGCCGGATTTCTCCTCAAAAGACTTCTAAGATGCTATCTAGCTCACCACTTCTTTAGCCCTAGTTTAAAATTAGCTTAAAACCAGCTTAAACCAGCTTAAAACAGCTTAAAACAGCTTAAAACAGCTTAAAACATGCATAAAACATGCATAAAACAGGCTTAAAACAGGTTTTTTAAGTCCTTCTTGGACTTCTTATAATTAATGACAGAATAGCCACAAGCTTTACTCAAGTTTCTCCAACAAAATTTTCACCCATTATCTTAAGCTTAAGGCTTTGGACTTTTTGGGCTGGAAGGTTTTTTTGGGGGTACAGATTTGGCTTATGAGGCTTAATTTTACCCAAAAACGGAGTTTCAAAGTGGAAAAACGAAAAATGGGCCAAAGCGGAGAGAGTTCCTCCATCCTGGGATTTGGTTGCATGCGTCTCCCCCTAAACGGCCCCACCCCGGACAAGATCGATGTAGAGCTAGCCACCCAGATGCTGCGCCTGGCCATAGATAGAGGCGTTAACTACGTGGACACGGCCTATGCCTACCACAGCGCCGGCACCAGGAACACCCCAGGCCAGAGCGAGCCTTTCGTGGGAGAGGCCTTGAAGGGTGGATACAGGGAAAAGGTGCTCTTAGCCACCAAGCTTCCCACCTGGCTGGTGGAGAGCCACAGGGACATGCACCGCTTCCTAGATGAGCAGCTTATGAGGCTAAACACCAAGCAGCTGGACTTTTATCTAGCCCACAACCTAAACGTCCACGTCTGGGACAAGATGCTTAGCTTAAAGCTCTTTGACTTCTTTGAAGAGGCTATGAAGGATGGAAGGATACGCTTTCCAGCCTTCTCCTTCCATGACAGCTATCCACTCTTTGAGACGATAGTTAAAAGCTATGACTGGGCCCTAAGCCAAATCCAGTACAACTACCTGGACCAAGAGTACCAAGCGGGCAAAAAAGGCCTCAAGATAGCCGCCTCGCGCGGCTTGGCCGTGGTCATTATGGAGCCTCTAAGAGGGGGATTCCTAGGGAGATACATCCCCGAGCCCCTGGTTAACAAGCTAGAAGGCCTTCACCCGGAGTGGTCCATGGCTGGCTGGGCCCTCAAGTGGCTCTGGGCCCAAAACGAGGTTTCCACGGTCTTAAGCGGCATGTCAGATATGTCCCAGGTGGAGGACAACCTTAAGTCAGCGGAAGAATTCGGCGAAACTGGCTTCGGGGAAGACGATGCCTTGGCCATAGACCAGGTGGGCGAGTATTTCGCCAAAAGGATAAAGGTGGACTGCACCCAATGCGGCTACTGCATGCCTTGCCCCTCCGGGGTGGACATCCCCAAAAACCTGAGTTTTCTCAACCAATACCACCTGTTTGACGCCAAGGAGACCAAGGAGAGGTGCAAGTTCTATTACGCGGTCATGCTGGCAGCCTCTGAGAGGGCTATCCACTGCACCCAGTGCGGAGAATGCCTGGAAAAATGCCCCCAGAACATACCCATACCCGAATCCTTGGCCCAGACAGCGGATTTGTACAGTTCAGTGAAATAGACCAAAGGGGAAAAATTTTGCAAAAATTTTTCCCCTTAGCCTTATTCTAGGCCTTCTAGGCGATTCCAAGCTCATTCCAGGCCCATAACCTGGTGGCTTTCACTGAAGAGCTATTGAGGCTTTCAGCTAAGAATTTTAGTGGCCTTTTGTTAAGATCGCTTGTGGCCTGGGGCTAAGATCTTGAAATTTTAGTGAATTTTTTTTAAAATTTTTTCCAAATTGTGTGAAAGTTTTGTTAAACGCAATATAATGGGTAATAATTTTTCGCAATATACTTATTTTGGGCTTTATTGGGACTTTTCGGAGCCTTTAGCCGGAAAAAAGCGGGCGGAATTCTAAAATTTTACCCAAAACAGGTTGATATTTGCCTTGAAAAAAAAATTAATTTTCTGTATATGTTTAGAATTAAGTGTTTCGGGTCTTCCGCAATTGTCTAAAAACGTTTCAATTTGCCAATTAATATCCTTTCTATTTTGAAAATATGTGTATTTTTTTTCATATTTAGTTACAATTATGTTGAGGAAAGTAATTAATTTTTTCGCAAAAGTACGTGTAGGTAAAATAATCCATTGATTTTGCGCTTGTTTTCAAAAATGTCGTATTGGTACAAATATTGCTCTAATACTCTTCAGGTTCTAATACGTCCCTTTTGAAAGCTTTTCAGCTGAGGCGTAATGGCCTGTATAAAAGGCGCTTTTAATTTGGCGCCATGGCGGTTATTTTCTCTAAACAAATCGGTGTTGGTAAAAAACCTCACCGTGTGTGGCGAAAATCCGCCTATTAGCATAGAAAAACATACTTTTTTTAGTGAATATTCTCGGCGTATTTCCCCCAATTAGAGGGCCGTGCTCCGGGAAGGCAAGGCGGCGTTGGGGCCTTTAACCAAGGCCTGAATTTGGGTAATGACTTCGCTTTGTTGAAAACAAAAAATCTTCATGACAAGGAGAATATTATGAAGAAATCTCTTGCATTGGTGCTTGGGATTATCCTGGGGATAGCCCTCGCGGCTCCCGCTTTCGCGGCCTCCCCCATTGAGTTTGAGGGCTATGTGAAGGTCTTTCACGAGAACCTTTCTAACTTCCAAAGGAGAGCTGAAAATCCCCTGGACAGGGAGAGCTTCTTCTGGAATCGCTTTGAGATCGCTGCGACATTCAAGCCCAACGACAACGTATTAGTCTTCTGGCAGTTCCGTGGCCCTGATTTCCAGAGGTGGGGCGCGGGCGGCACCGAGCTCGCCACCAGGGCTGTCTACGGCGAGATGTCTTTTGACTTTGGTACTGTCCGTGGTGGTCACATAGTCGAGGGCCTGCCCGGCACAGTGGGCGGCCTGGCCTCTCTTGGCTATGCCCCGGCCTGGGGCACTGAGGGTTTACTCTATGTGATGCCCTTCGATTACAACTCCCCGGTAGATGCCCTCACCTTTGACAATAAATGGGATCTAACCAATGGCCACAAGTTTGGGCTAGCCGTCTACTACGACAAAATTGGCACCAACTTCGACAACTCCAATCTCATCCCTGGCGCGTACCCCGTTGGCATCACCGCCTTTACGGACACTGAGGCATTAGATCCCGCCAAGGATCAAGATTATGATGTCTTTGGCGTTGAGGGTACCTACGAGTGGGATACCGGTGGCTTCTCCCTGGGCGTGGAATACCAGCGCAACAATACCGACCCAGCTGTTGAAAAAGACTACGCGATGTTTGTCAACCCAGCCTTTGTCCAGTCCTTTGGGCCTTTCGCCATTCACTTCGAGGGCAAAATCGGTTGGGGCAAAAGAACCTACAACAGGGATTTGGTCCCAGAGAATGTCGCGAACTGGATTGCGGTCGATTATTTAGGAGGGGAACCAGGCTCCTGGAATTACGGAATCGAGAACAAGGGTCTAGGTCTTTACCTGGACGGCGTCTACACCTACGATCAGGGCGATCTCACCATAGCCGGTTGGTACGTGACCGGCTCCAACATGAACGAGAAACGCGGCTCCCTCAACAGCCTGGTAGACCTGGGCGACTTTGCGCCCTTCCTGGTGGCCTTCAACGGCCAAACCCTTGGAAACGGCCAATTCTCTGATGTTTTGGGCGCTGGCTGGATGGGCGGCACGGGCAACTCTGTTTTTGAGGGCTGGACCCCTGATGGCTCTGTTGATGCCATCGGTTACAACGTCGGCCAGAAAAATCAGTGGGGCATCGGCATCCTGGGCAACCATACCATCATCCCTGACAAGATCAGTATGAACTACGGTCTGGGCTACTTTAGGCTCGCGAAACCATCCTTAGTTTGGGTTGGCGATGATAATGGAGGTTACTATGCCGCCCCGTTCGTCCAAAGTGGCGATCCTTCACCGTTTAGGTACCAGTCCAAAGACCTTGGCTGGGAGATCGACCTTGGCTTCACCTTCTTCATCTTTGAGAACGTCTATCTGGAGACCCAGATCGGCTACATGTTCAACGGCGATGCCTTTGAATATTGGGATGATGATGCTAAGGCATGGAAAGACCCCAAGGACACCTTCGCCTGGGCCAACGTCCTGGCATTCCAGTTCTAATATAGCTCTATAATCCAGATCCGTTCAAAGGATCTAAAATCACGAACCCCGGCTTTTTAGTTTAACTAAAAAGCCGGGGATTTCCTTTTCTAGGCTCAGCATAATAGCCTTTTTTTAAAAGATTCTTCTTTAGAGCGGATTCTTCAGGCTCTTCGTCTTTACACTTTTTATCTTTATATTCCTTATCTATGCTTTAAATCCTGACTCCTTCAATATCTCCACCAGCAAGGGCTCCACGTACTCAGTGAAGTCCAGCTCCTCCAGGCAGCGGGAGAGGCCATTTCCCAGGCAGCCACCTTTCACGCAGGATCGGCAGGGAAGGTTCATGTGGGCTATTTTAACCAC
>JAITJT010000184.1 GCA_031278795.1 Deltaproteobacteria bacterium
ACGTGACACATTGCGTTTTGAAGCTTCCTACTCTTTTACAATACCCATAAATAAAACAGGCGCGGCTAAGTTCCGCGCCTGTTTATCGCGTTTTTTATCTCTTTCTTTTTTGTAGCTCTCCCTTTTTTTGTACCTGTACTGTTTTGTGCCTCTTCCTGTTATTGTATGCTACTAATGATTAAGCAACTATTTATATTCGTTTAAATGTTAGGTGCATGGCTGCCATAAATCTTCTTCTTTTGCTTGTCCTGTAAGACTTTTGATGGCAAAACAAGATACAAAATTCGTTTATGTGTTACGTGACACATTCTCTTGATTTAATCTAAATGTGTTTGGTAAGTGTTCAGCTTTTAGAGTTTTTTCTTAGGCTTTTCTAGGGAGCGCAAGAGCTTCATGGCGCTCTCCAAAAATATCCCTCGGGTTTGACGCTCCATAAACTCATTTTTGGATATATGACGCAGATATGATTCCACAGTCTTGTAAGATGGTTTTGCTTTTTTTAGCTTGTATCTTTCTATTTCCCCATCCTCCAGAGCCTCTTGCGGCCTCGCACCCTCCGTTAAGGATAGGGCGGCCTTTTTCAGAATCAATGCGGAAAGTGAGAGCTCAGTGAGCTCCGCTGGAAAGGGCGCTATGGGGAGAAGGCTGAAGAGTTCTCCTTCCAAGCTACCCTGGTAGGTCTGAAGCTCTCCTATTTCAGGGGCGTATCCTTCACGCATTTCCCCTTTAGTGCCCTCACAAAGGGCGCTACGCGTAAGTTCTGCCACAAGCCAGGGGGGAGGGAGGGCCAGGCACGCGGCCCTCTGGCAGCCCAGATTTTCGGTGCAGGGCCCGCAGGGGGCGAGCCCTTGGATGACCTTCAACTTGTCCGTGTAGGGGGCTGTCTCATGGGAAAGGGCCGGACCAAAAAATAGCCCAAGGAGCTTTGTGCCCACGGACGCCGCCAGGTGGGCGACCCCGGTGTCAGAGGAGATTAGAAGCTCGGTCCTACTTAATATGGCGGCGAGCTCAGAGAGTTTAGTCTCACCCGCGAGGCTCACGCATTTTCCTGGAATATTTAGACTCTCAGAGAGTTTCATGAATTTTAGGGTGAGAGCCCTTTCGGCCCGGCTTCCCAAAAGAAGGATCTTTAAGTCCTTGTGTTTAGCTACAACTTTTACAGCCTCCACCATGGATTCCACCGGATAGCGCCTCAGCCTCCCGCCCGCGCCCAGATGGATGGCGATGGTACTTAGCCCGGGGCTTTCCGTCTCTCCCAGGAGCCCCTTGAGCCTCTCGGAAATGTTTAGATTCCTTGGCGTGGAAAGGCGCTTTTGGGGATTGTGGGTGAGCCTTCTCCAGATGTCCACCAGGTTAACAAAACCTAAACGCCTTTCCAGGGCCATGGCGGAGAGCGCCAGGCCCTGGAGGGGCGGAACAATGAGCTTTCCGGCAACAAGTCTTGGCCCCAAGACCTTGGCCTTTTTGGCGAGGCTAACAAGCTCCAGGTTCCCCCTATCGAGACTCAGGTTAGTCAAGAGCTCGCACTCTCCCAAGAGCTCGCTTACGCTCCCGTCCAGGGGCTTTGTGAGCTTCATTGTAGAGAGCTCCGGAAAATACAATCCCGCGGCCTCCCCAACCGATGGGTCGCGGAAGATGATGCTTAGCTTAGCCTCGGGGTAGTTTCCTTGGAGGCTCGCGATAAGCGGGGTGGCCTGGATTAGGTCTCCCAGCTTTTGGAGCGCGAGTATTACTATATTCATTTGGTAAGCATCTAGCCTCTGAGGGTAGTTTCCACTATGGTCTTGAGGCGGTGAGAGTAGAGATGGGAGGAGTTTATTATCTCTCTGGCCTTGGTGGTTATTCTATCACGTTCGCTATCGTGCTTGAGGTAGTAGGAGACCTTTTCGGGAAGCTCTTCCATGTTCTCATAGCTTACCACGCTTTTTCCTTCCTGGAAGATTTCATAGAGCTGGGCTCGCCTGTCAGTGAGGAGAAAAGAGCCCGTGGAAGGCGCGTCAAAGACGCGCTGGTTTAAGCCGGTCTTCATCTGGGCGCTGGTTATGTTGAGGTTTATTTTGGTCGCGCGGTAGAATCCGGGTAGCTCGTCGTAGTAGTCCAGTGTCTTGTGGAGAGTGACTTTGGGAAAGAGCTCTTCCCAGCCCTTGTCTCCAGCTATAACTAGGGGGAATTTAGTGAGTGCCGAGAGCGCCGCCACCCGGTGGAGCCTACTGGCCCTCCAGGTTACCAGAGCTGATAGGTTCAAAAACTGGTAATCATTAAGCAACGCAAACTGTTTTTGCTTAATAAGTAGCGAATCCGGAAGGGTTTGAGAGTCTAATAAGAATTCAGAGGCCACCTGGTCTACCAAAGGAAGGATATCATCTTTTAAGCCGCTAAGGGCAAGATATTTTTTGGTGGCGGTCTCCAGACTGTCCCCCACGAAAGCCAGGTCGCGTAAGTGTGGGGTTTTCCCTCGTACTTCTTTAAAAAAACTGTCCTCGGTCGCGAGTGGTAGGTAGCGTACATTGGAAAAACCCAGAGCCAACAAGATCTCCAGATAGTCCGAGTCCCAGGAGAATGCCGTCAGTCCTTGGTAAGAGTTGAGCTTGGCCCCCTTGAGGATGTACCAGGGGCTATCCACAAAATAAGAGGCGCAGGGGATGCCTAACCTTGCCAAGATGGAGGAGAGGATCCCCTCGGTGTCAAAGCCCAGGTGGTTGACCGTTAGTACCAGGTGGGGATTGAAGTCCTTGATCTTGTTAAGAAGCCTTCTGAAGTCCTCTTCTCGGTCTTTGGTAAGGTCCTTGTAATCCTCTATGTTCCAGGACTCGCGCACGCAGCCCAGCTTGTCTGCGGCGACTCTTAGGTCTCTATCGAGAAAATATGAAGTCTGGAAAAAGAGTATCCTCTTTCCCTTAACCTGTAATACTTGGCGAGCGTTTGCATGGGTGCTATTAGTTAGGGCGTATTCTTGGGAAAAGTGCCTTTTGGCGTAAGGCGCGATTAGAAGATTTTCTTTTTCTATATGAGTGTTATCATTTAAGATAATTTTCTTAGTACTATCTGTGTCAATTCTATCTTTTATAGGGCTATCATGATCATCTTTAGGATTTATAAGCCTAATTTTTTCCAAGGCATCTTTTCCCGCGCTAATCCTAATCTTTTTGGATTTGAGGATGTAGGAAAGATCGCGGCTCCAGAAGGCCGCGGCTATAATGGGGAGCGAGACCTCCAGGATCTCAATTTCCTCTATAGCACCAATATTTATTAGCTCTTCTATGTGGTAGCCTAAGCCCAGTCCGTAAACCACCATAGAGCCTGTGGGGGAGTGCTCTTCTAGGAACTTTTCCGCGAGCCTTCTTTCGCCCTCTTGGGGATTTCTTCCTAAGAGCCTTACAGTTGGATGCATGAGGCTAAGTGCCGGATACTCACCCTCCGTGGATAAGAGGACGGCTTTGTCTCCTGAGGCGTTTTCCTTGGAGAGGTCACTTTCTAAATCCGTTTCTTCCAAATGCCACAAGGCTCAGGTATTGGCCTCTTCCATTTCTTCTATTTATATAGCGCTTTCCAGACTTACTTTGAGATAAGAGTCATTTATGAGCGAGAGGTTATCTTTAAATGATCGAGGGGCGTAAGGGTAGCGGGAGGCCAGGGTCAAGGGCCTTCGTCTCTCTAACATAGTTGTGTTGGGTGAAGGCTTAGGTCTTGGTGTAGGGTCTTTTAGAGTTGGGTTAATTTTTTCAGGAGAGGCTACCATGGTTTTCCGCTCCTTTGGGGCTCTCCATCAAAAAGCGTCTGGTTTCCCTAGCCTTTAGCGAGAGCTTGAAGATGCGTTCCCACTCGGAGCAGACCTTGTCCCAGCTGTAGCGGGCGCGGATGTCTTCCTTGGCAATAAGGGCCAAGGTCTCGGTTCCCGCTGGGTCGTCCAAGAGCTTTAAGGCGCGCTCCACGTAGCTCTCGTTGTATTTGGGGGAGCCTGGTCTACCGGAAATCTTAAAGGAGGCTGTCACCACCGACTCTTCGAGTGCAAAGGAGGCGCTCGTGAGTATGGGGGTACCGGCGGCCTGGGATTCCAGAGCCACAATGCAGCTTATCTCAGGGAATACGCAGGGGTAGATCATCATGGCCGACGTTCCCAGGTGGCGGTAGTACTCCAGCTTGGTGAGAGAGCCCAAAGGTACGATGGAATCATCTAAGCTTATGAGTAGCTCCAGATAGTCATAGAGCTCCAGGAGGGCAGGGTCCACTTGGTTCCGGTTGAGGCTGTAGCCGCAGAGATAGAGCTTAAGCTGGGGTCTAAGCTCTTTTAGCCTGGGCCAGATGTTCTCCAGAAGTATTTTGAGTCCGCGTTCAGGTCTAGAGGCGTAGATGAGCTTATTGGGGTCCCTTACAGTTCCTTCCAGGGCCTCGTCAATGAGCCCTAGGTTAATACCGTTGCGGGTGACCACGGTGCGGTCATCTAGCTGGGGGATGCGGGTGAGGTAGTTGTCCCGGTGGAACTGGGATAGGACAAAGCAGAGGTCAATCTCGTCCTGGACGGTCCTTAGAGCACCAGGGTTCGCCAAGGTGTCATGGTTCCAGAGAACCTTCAGGCGCGCGTTAATGGGGAGGTTAAAAAAGCCAAAGAAGCGGCTAACCACGAATACGTCGAACTTGGTACGAGCTAAAACCGGAAGGGACTTGTTTACCGGAAAATAAGAGACACCCTTGTGGCTCGTGACCGAGCCGCAGTTGCAGATGGCGATGACCTCATAGCCGCGCCTCGCGAAGGCGCGGGTCATCTCGATGAAGGCGGTCTCAGAGCCACCCAAGGCCCTTTTCTCCAGGGCGTCCCCCTCGAAGGCCGGGCCTTCCGTATAGAAGCCCAAGGTTTTCAATGGCCTTCCCCCATGAGTCCCCTAAAGAGGTCATTGGCCCTGTGGTGGTAAGGCGCCAGCTCCAAGGCCTTTTCTATATGAAATATTGCCTCTCCCCTATCTCCTTGGTTCATGGCCATCTCGGCTAGGGCCACCCTGGGCTCCGGATTATCAGGGGCCAGATTCAAGGCTATTAGGTAAAAGTCCCTGGCCTCAGAGGAGTTCTTGGACTCTTTTAAGAGTTTCCCCAAGAGAGACGCCGCGGTGAAGCCCATCTTCTCGGAAGGCGCCCCCCAGCCCGGATC
>JAITJT010000228.1 GCA_031278795.1 Deltaproteobacteria bacterium
CCGCGGCGTTTACCGCCACCAGGCAGCAATTACACGGAGAGCGCCCGGGAGCATCTTCCTGCGGGGGACTTATGGGGATATGTTGGTTATTGTCGGTCACGGGGCGGATTATACCACAACTTGTGGGATTTCTAAGAAATCTCACTTCCTCTGGAGCCAAGGAGCCGCAAGCTTAAGTGGTGGGAGCTTTACTTAACGCCAAAGAGCCGCTTGTGGGGATAAAAAACTTTAACTTCAGCATAAACGCGGATCAAGTGAGCGATAGCCAGGGGAAAAGCATGGAGGAGGAAAGGCTCTATCCCAGAATCCTGGAGTTTTAGCTTTATGAGAGGCTGGGCTTTGTGGTTATAAGCTCTAAAAAGAGTTGATTTTTGGAGGCACTAAGACTTTAGGGAGTGCTAGCGATACTGGGAAGACTTTTAGCACAATGATGATTTAGCAACCAGGGAGGCGCAAATAAGTGCTTGATTTAAAAAGAAGGGGGGTTAATGGCAGGAAACGCAAAGAAAGATATCTTGCTCTGGTAGTCAGAAATATTTGCTTAGGGATAGATATTTGCTAATGAAGAAAAATTTTTTGTTAAATAATATTTGGTAGTCAAAAACTTATGACAGTTAAGAAATATCTGTTTTTTAAGAAATAATTGCTAGTTCATGGGTATATGCTAGTCAATAAATCTTTGGTAGTCTATAAAGACTACAGAAAAAAAATAAACATCTAACAAAAAGCTTGACAAACAACGCGAAAAAATCAATGCTAATACGATAACATGGAACTTTAACTAAAGGCTTCCCGCCGGAGTACTTGTTAAGTAGCGTTATAACATTCTGGAGAACATAGAGTGAGACAAGATAGCTCAAGAATTGTGAAGCAGATATCTACCCAAAAAGAAAATCTTATTTCCGCTCAAATACATAAATCGCTGAGAGATATTGAATTCAATACCCGTGATTACCCCATCGATTTCTTGGTAAAAGAGTTCCAAAAAGGCAACTTCTATATAAGTCCAGCACACGAAAGACAACTTATCTGGAACGATAGTGACAAAAGTCTATTTATTGAATCAATAATCCTTGGCTATCCTATTCCCATGATGTTCTTTGCAGATAACGATGATGGCAGATTCGATATCATTGACGGGGTAGAAAGAACTAGGGCCTTGGAAGAGTTTGCTAACAGCGACTTGATATTATCTAATTTGAAGACTCTTTCAGAACTAAATGGTCTGACTTTCAAGGTAATCCCTTCATTTATCCAACGAAAATTCATTAACACAACTTTACGCGTCATCACCTTCCAAGATACTTTCTCTATCGAGCAAAGAGATGACTTATTTAACAGAATCAACTTATTAAAACCTCTAAGCGCGGGCACTAAAAAACACCCTACGACTCACGCTGGGAAGTCTTCACGCTTTATCATAAAGTGCTTAGGAAAAAGTACTTTTTCAAAAGTTGTACTGAGTTAGCATTAACTCCAAAATACGTTTTGAACATGTATATTTGATTTTACGATTCCTAGCTTAGCTAATAATTTCAAGGCATTTAAAGGTAATGACTACAAGTTTATTGATTTGTTTATTAAGAAACATGAAGATTCTTTCGACAAGTTAGCGCTCATTAGAGACTTTGACGCTATGTTTCACGTCGAGTGAATCCTTTTTTCATTATGTTAAAAATATGCTTTTACATGGAAGAGAGATACTCTATCGCCGCATAACTCATAACATACGGCGACAAGGGAAAATTTAGATGAGATTATAGGCTACTTGGGCATGGAAAGCGCTTTCCCTCTATTTGGCATGGCACAGTATAAGATCTCGGATGAGAATCGCGGCCTTTTTAATCATTTCCTCCGGCAGTTTTGGTGACATGGGAAGGCTTATCTCGCAAGCATAAAATCTTTGAGCTTGGGGGAAGTAAAGTTTTTTGTAGTTGATGAGATCACTGTAATAAGTGAAAGTGTGAACTGGTATGAACATAACGCTTGTTCCGATATTTAAGTTTTTCAGCTTCTCGATAAATTCATTACGGGAAATGTATAACCTGGACAAGTTTAGGCGCAGTGGATAGAGATGCCAAGCGGGGGTTGTCATGTCATCCGCCTTTGGCAACCTCACCAGCGATTTTAGGGGCTTGAGGGTATCAGTGTAGATTTCCGCGTATCTGGCCCTTATTCTCTGATTATCAACAAAATTCCGGAGCTGGGCAAGGCCCAAGGCGGCCTGGATATCCGTGAAATTATTTTTGAACCCAAGACTCTCCACATCATAGAACCAGGTTCCTTTAGGGGAGTAGCGACGATCCCAGATATGCCTGGCATCTGATATGCCATACGCGGACAGAACCCTGGCCTTTTCTATGAGCTCAGCTGGACCCGTGAGGAGGCCGCCTTCACCGGTGGTGAGATTCTTGGTGGCGTAAAAAGAAAAGGCGCTTAGCTGATGTAAGCCACTATTCATATTCGAGCGTAAACTGTCGCTACCTATGTGCTGTCCCTTGTAATAAGACCCCATGGCGTGGGCCGCATCCTCAAGTATATGCAGATTAAAATTGTTGGCGATGGTTTGAATCATGGACAGATTCACCGGAAAGCCTCCGTAGTGCACAGGAAGCAAGGCTTTTATTATCTTATCCGTTTTCTTGTGGCGGAGTATACCTTCAGGATATTCCTCGCACTCGTACTTTAAAAATCGCAATATCTTGCGAGGGTCAATGTTTCCATTTTGTGGGTCTATATCGCAAAAAAAGGGAGTTGCGCCGGTGTAAACTATGGCGTGGGCGGTTGAGACAAATGTTAGGGGTGAGGTTATGACACCATCACCCTCCCCCACGCCAAGGACTCTCAGGGCCAAATGCATAGCGGCCGTGCAAGAGGATACCGCAAGCGCGGATTCTGTTTTGATAAACGATCCAATTTCCTTCTCAAATCGCTCGGTCTTCGGGCCCTTGGTTATCCAGCCGGAATCAAGCGTATCTGAGAGCTCAGCTAGCTCATCACCACTTAAAGATGGTGGGGAAAAATTAAGAAATTCAGGAAGCTTTTCTAGATCGTTTTCGTTCATGGGGATCCGATAAAAAAGCTCCATTAATTTTTTCTCCTCGGCCTTCTCTTTGCGAGTTTGTTCCGGATATGTATTTTTAGGGCTTTTTTTTGGCATATTTCACGCGTTCCTGTATATGGCGAGATAGGGATCCGGGATTGTTTTATTAAGAAGCGCCTCTTTTATCTCCAGTATCCCGTCCCTAAGGCTAATCCCCGAATGAAAACCTAAGGCCTTTATCTTGTCAAAGCTTACATAATAGTCCCTTAGGTCAGGGGCGCCGGGCACTATTTCAACCTTGGAGTCGGGCACGCACTCATGTATTAGCTTACCTAGCTCGATAAACTTGATGTTTTGCTCATTTGTGCCCACGTTGAAGACCTCGCCCTCCACCTTGGAAAGAGGGCTAGTGAGGGAGAGCTCGACGGCCTGGGCCACGTCTGTCACGTGAACCAAGGGCCTCCACTGCTCCCCGGAGTATATGGTCGCCTTTTGTTTCATCACAGCCTCCCTGGTGAGCACGTTCACCGCCAGATCAAAGCGCATCCTGGGGGCGAGGCCGTAGACAGTGGCTAGCCTAAGTATGGTAGCTGAGATGGTGGAAGCTTTCGCTCTCTTAAGGAGCATTTCCTCAAGCTTGGCCTTGAGCTCGGCGTAGAGTGAGAGCGGCCTGAGCTCGGATTCCTCGGTCAAGACCTCATTGGGGCGGTTTCCGTAGCAGGAGTCGGTGGAGATAAAGATAAAGCGCTTGGTGTTACCGTGATAGAGAGAGCTATCCAAAAGGCTCAAAGGTGAGAGGTAGTTGCTCTGGAGCGTAAGCTCAGGGTCCCTGTCGCAGGCCGCCTCCCCCACCAGGGCTGCTAAAAGGACTATATTTTCAAAGCTGGAAACTCCCTCCCGCACCCTAGAATCATTGATGTCACCCTTCTCAAAGGTGAAATTTGGAAAAGATTCAAGGTAAGAGAGATCCTGGGGCCCGTGGATCAAATTATCCACCACGTGAACCCGGAAACCTCTCTCAAGGAGCCTTTTTACAACTATTTGCCCTATATAGCCAGCTCCACCCAGAACAGCCACATTTATTGTATTATCTGACAAGGAAGCGCCCCTCCAAATTATAAAAGAAAGCCTCAAAAGTACCTTATTTTATCATAACATAGTCCAAGGCGCGTCTATATTCTAGATTTCGCCTCTCACAGTCTGGTTATAGCTCACAAGTTAAGGTAAGATAACCTCTTCCAGCTCGTTTCCTTCCGGTTGTACGCTCCCCCATGGGTTTTTGTGGCGCTCAGCCCTAGGGGCTAAACCCCCTATAGATAATCTTTCAAATTTTGCTCCCTCTCTCTCTTAAACGTGGAAGTTAGATTTCTTCACTAAACATAACTTTAAACCCGAGAACTCTTTAAAACATTATTGTCAAACTTTTTCTAACATTAAA
>JAITJT010000294.1 GCA_031278795.1 Deltaproteobacteria bacterium
TCCATCTTTTTTTATTTTTATTTTTCCATCTTTTTTTATTTTTATTTTTCCATCTTTTTTTATTTTTATTTTTCCATCTTTTTTTTTATTTTTTCTTTTTCCATCTTTCTTTTATTTTTTGTTTTTCCCTCTTTTTTTATTTTTTCTTTTTCCATCTTTCTTTTATTTTTTGTTTTTCCCTCTTTTTTTATTTTTCTTTTTACATCTTTTTTTATTTTTTTTATTTTTATTATATTTGCGCAGCACTAAAACAAGACAAATATTTTTTTGAAAGGTTATTTTTTATGAGCGATTTGGACAACGCGCCGCACTGGGATCTCTCCTTGCTTTACGAGTACGGCTCCCCGGAGCTGGAGGCCGATATAGAAAGGATACGCGCCTTCAAGAAGAGTTTTCCCCTCTGGAAGGAGAGGGTTTTTGGGGATAATTTTGAGCCCGCGGAGTTTCACAGCCTCTTAAGCGATCTAAGCCACATCCAGGAGCTCTCATCCAAACTGTCAGGATATTCCACATTGTACTTTTCCTCCGACACCTCCAACCAGAGGGCCCAGAGTTTCGTGGGAGTGGTGGACAACGAGCTGGTGGAGCTGGAGAACGCTCTTTTGTTTTTTCAGCACTGGTGGAAGGATCTCCCGGAGGAGCGCGCGAGGGTCTATTTGGACGCGGCGCCTGAGCTAGGCTACTACCTTAGG
This sequence comes from Deltaproteobacteria bacterium, assembly GCA_031278795.1. The sequence continues at coordinate 693 of JAITJT010000294.1, forward strand.
AGGATAAGGGCCTTTAAGCCTTACACCTTAAGCGAGCCGGAGGAGCGCATCATAAACTACAAGGATGTCACCGGTAGCGAGGCGCTGGTCATCCTCTATGACACCCTCACCAACCGCTACCGCTTTCAGACAAGTTTCTTCCCTGGTGGGGAAGGTAAGTTCGTGACCCGGGAGGAGCTCATGGTGCACGTGCGCAGCTTCCATCCCGAGGTGAGGGAAGGGGCCTACAAGGAGCTCTACCGCATCTTCCAAGAGGAGGGCCCCACCCTGGGGCTCATCTACCAGTCCCTGGTGAGGGGCTGGCGCATAGAAAACGTCAGTATCCGTGGTTACCAGAACCCAAGGTCGGTTAGAAACGTGGTAAACGATCTCCCGGATAAGGTGGTGGAGAGTCTTTTGAGGGTATCGGAAGAGGAGGCCCCCAGGGTATTCGGGGAGTACTGGAGGCGGAAGGCAGCCGCCTTGGGAGTGGAGAGGCTAAGACGCTATGACATCTACGCCCCCATAGTGGAGGCAAGTGATGCTGAGATTGATTTCCAGGACGCCTTAGCTGAGGTTAGAGATGCCTTCTCGGCATTCTCGCCCATTATGGCGGAGTACGCCCTTAAGGTTTACGAGGAGAGGCACCTTAGCGCCAAGAAGCTCCCGGGAAAGGAGTCCGGGGCCTACTGCGCCTCACTTACCCCGGAGGACCCGCCCTGGGTGCTCCTCACCTACAAGGGGAGGAGGCAGGACGTCTTCACCCTGGCCCACGAGCTGGGCCACGCTGTGCATTCCCAGATGGCCAGGAGCCACGGAATCTTCCAGTTCCACGCGGCCTTGCCCTTAGCTGAGACGGCATCCACCTTTGGGGAGATGCTCCTTGCCAGAAGATTCAGGGAACAGATAGAGGACAAGGCCCTCAAGAGGGACCTCATGTTCCATTTGCTAGATGACGCCTACGCCACCGTGGGACGTCAGGCCTTTTTCTCGCTTTTCGAGGTGGAGGCCCATGAGATGGTTAACCAAGGCGCAACGGCCAAGGAGATATCCGACGCCTACTTCCGGAACCTCTCCGGACAGTTTGGGTCCTCGGTGGAACTTAGCTCAGAGTTCTCCTGGGAGTGGGTAAGCATCCCCCACTTCTTCCACACACCCTTCTACGTCTACGCCTACACCTTCGGGCAGCTTCTGGTCTACAGCCTCTTCAGGCTCTATGAGCTGGAAGGGGAGAGCTTCGTGCCCAGGTTCATGAAGATCCTCTCCCAAGGAGGCGCGGCCTCCCCGGTGGACATCCTGGCCGCGGCCGGGGTGGGCCCCTTGGATGACGACTTCTGGAGGGGAGGCTACAAGGTGATTGAGGGATTTATGGAGGAGATCTAAGCCCCTTGGCTTTGATAAGCTCAACACCCTCTCCAAAAAGCTGATATTTGGCGGCCTTTCTTTTCAGCGGCCACAAATTCATGTATAATACTTATTTGACACCACAAGGGAACCCTCTCGGGCAGGCTGTCTTTGGTAGAATCAAAAGTCTAAATTAAAACGCTTGTCCTATCTCTACTTACAAGGTGTCACCTCTCAAATTAGAAAAAGGCCTGGGTTAAGCGTTTTTCTAATGATTATGAGATAAATTGGTAACAAACTAGGTGGATGCAAAAACACGCTAAAAATCTTCCCGTATATCGTTAACTAAAAAGAGCGCAAAGTATACCTGGATTATTAGCCTAAAAAAGACGCGCGAGCTTATTATTACTTTCTCTTTGTCTACTTTTTTTAAAAAGCGTACTGTTTATATTTAAAAAGCGTGTTGTTTATATTTAAAAAGCGTATTGTTTATATTTAAAAAGCGTACTGTTTATATTTAAAAAGCCTATTGTTTATATATAACCTTAAATAATTGCGCTTTCTCTTCTGAGAGCTCGCGCTTTTTAAGGTGCGCGCGCATTTTAGCTCTTTCCAGATGAGGCCTTTTCTTTCCAGAGAAGGCTCGTAAACGGGAGAGGCGATTTTTTTTCTTAATATTTGCCTAAATTGAGGAGAAACACAGTGAAAAGCTCACTCGGCCCCAAGACCATAGCCTTTCCCCTTCCAGCCTATCTCATAGGCAGCTATGATGAGAACCTCTCCCCCAACATCATGACCGCGGCCTGGGGAGGCATTCTCTGCTCGGATCCACCTCTTTTGGGTTTTTCCGCCAGGCCCACCAGGATGACCCATGACGGGGTCTTGACTCACAAGGCCTTCACGGTGAACTTTCCCAGCGCCAAGATGGCCGTGGCCACGGATTTCGCCGGGCTCGCCTCCGGAAGGCAGGTGAACAAGTTTCAGCTCTCCGGGCTCACCCCGGTGAGGAGCCCCCTGGTGGATGCCCCTTACGTGGAGGAGGCCCCGGTATTCTGTGAGCTTAAGCTCTTCAAATACGTGGAGCTGGGCACCCACACGCTCTTCGTGGGGCAAATACTGGACGTTAAGGCCGATGAGGGGCTTATTACCGAAAACGGCGATTTGGATATAAGCAAAGTGGATCCCATAATCTACAGTGGGGACGCCTACTTCCGGGTGGGGTAATTCATTGGGAAGGCCTTCCAGATCGGAAAGAGGCTAGTGAGGCCCGCTGCCGAGTGAGGGGTTTCTAATACGTTTTTTTTTATCGCGCCTTTTGGTTTTTTCTTTATCCGCGCGTAAGTCCGCGCTTTTTTTGTCAACGGCCATATGCGTTTTTGTTTTAAAGCTAAATACTAGCTAAACGCTATATGCAATTTGACTTTCTTATTAGCCACATGCCTTTGACCTTTTGTTTAAGGCTTATTGTTGTTTAGATTATTATGGAATTTTATAGAGACCTTTGATGCCAACTAATATTTTGATAAGCAAGGTCATAATCCTTCTGGCACTGGCCGTGGGACTCATCTACTTTGGGCTGCGCCTGAAGATGCCGGCGATTGTGGGCTTTCTCATCACGGGCATCCTGGTGGGCCCCTCAGGGGCCAAGCTCCTAAACGATCCCCACCAGGTGGAGGCCCTCTCCGAGCTGGGGGTGGTGCTCCTACTCTTCACCATTGGGCTGGAGTTCTCCATCCAGAGCCTCCTCAAGATGAAACGCCTGGTTTTACTGGGAGGTGGGCTGCAGATGGGCTTGGCCATTCTGCTCGCCACACCTTTGGGCATTTGGCTGGGAGGGCTCAGCTGGAATAGCTCATTACTCTACGGCATGCTCATAGCGCTCTCATCCACGGCCATTGTGCTCAAGCTCTTCCAGGAAAAAGGCGAGATGGACTCGGCCCACGGAAGGGGCGCGCTAGGGGTTCTTATCTTCCAGGACCTGGCCGTGGTCCCCTTGGTGCTGGTGGTTCAGTATTTAGCCGGAAAGGCCGGATCGGATCCCTTCTACATGGTCTTCGCCAAGGTGATAATCATCCTGTTGGTGGTCTACGTGCTCGCCAACTGGGTCATACCCTGGGTCATGCTCAAGGTATCCCAGACCCGCTCCAATGAGCTCTTCATGTTCACGGTGGCGCTCATCTGCCTAGGGACGGCCTTTCTAACGGAGAAGGCCGGGCTATCCATGGCCCTGGGGGCCTTCTTGGCGGGACTCATCATCGCTGGTTCCCCCTACGCCTACCAGGCCATCTCCTCGGTTCTGCCCATGCGGGACGTCTTCACCAGCTTCTTCTTCGTCTCCATTGGTCTGAGGATGGATATAGGCTATCTGGTGAGCCACCCCTTTGTGACCATTGAGCTGGCCTTGGGGGTTATGATCTTCAACCTCTTAACCACCACCGCGGCCATGCGGATCATAGGCTTGTCCCCCAGGGTTTCGGTTCTCATCGGTTTTTCCCTCTGCCAGATAGGGGAGTTCGCCTTTGTCCTAGCTAGTATCGGCTACTCCAACGGCCTCTTAAACGACGATTCCATGAAGATGTTCCTCAACATGGCGGTCCTCACCATGGCCATGACCCCGCTCTCCCTGGCCTTGGGGCGTTACGTCTCACCTAGGTTTGCGGACCTAGCGGATGCCCAGCCCAAGGAGAGGGCCCCCAAGGCCAAGGATCACGCCATAGTCGTGGGTTTCGGGGTGGCTGGCCAGGCCGTGGCCCGGGCCTGCCGCTACATCTGCCGCCCCTATTACGTAATTGACATGAACCCCTCCAGCGTCAAGTCCTTCCGCCAGCTGGGGGAACCACTATTCTTTGGGGACGCGGCCAGCGAGCACATACTCACCCACGTGCACGTCCAGGACGCCAAGATCCTGGTTATAACCATTCCGGATCCAGTGGCCACCAGAAGGATAATAGCCCAGGCCAAGGCCCTTAACCCCAAGCTCCACATCCTGGCCCGCACCAGGTTTCTCCTAAACATTCAGCTCCTTAAAAGCCTTGGGGCCGACGAGGTGGTGGCCGAGGAGTTCGAGGCCGCCCTGGCGGTCTTTGATAGCATCCTCAACTTCTTTGGGGTATCCCCTGAGGAGAGGGCCAAGCAGGCGGCCATCGCCAAGATTGCCGACCCCTCGACCTTTAGGCTCCTAGACGGCATGGAGGCCCCGCCGCCCTTGGACGGCGTCTGCAACTACACCCCCGGGCTCCACGGTGGATCAAAGGGCGCGGAAGAGCTAAACAATACCCAAGCCGCTAGCTCTAAAGCCGCCCCTAACGCCTCCCCCGCCGCTAGCCCTAGCGCTAGCCCGGCCCCGGCCGCGGCGACAAGCGATGAGGGCCTCAATCCTAAATGAGGCCCCTCAATTCTAAATGAGGCCCCTCTTGGCCTCTTTTAGCCTCTAGTAACTAAGGCCTTTAGAGCCTTTCGCGGCTAAGGCCGCCCTTGCCTCCGGTAGCTTTCACCCTTATGCTCACTGTGCTAGACTGGCTACAGGGGATCTTTTTGTCCCGGTCTATACCTAACTCAGCTAAGAAGGTTTATTTCTAAATAAGCCGAAAGAGTGTAAAAAGCTCTTTTTTTTGACAGATCCCATCCAGGTCCAGCCAAGTTCTATCTAGGTCCCATACAAGTTCTAAACAGGTCCATCCAGGTCCCATCCAAGTCCCATGGGGCCCAATCCTTGAAGTTTCCACATAATTATTCATTTATTCCTTTTGCTTTTCCCAAATATCTCTCTCTTTTTGGTGTTTTTTATAGTGATTTAGGCATTTAGCACCCGCGGAGTGGAGATTGGGAACGCTGATATTAAACAATAAGGCTTAGAGGCGACAGGAACCAGTTCAATGAGCGAATTTTCCAACTATTTCAGGGCCCAGTGCATCTTCCAACAAGACGAGGAGCGCTATAAAAACGAGGTTGTGCCGCGCATCCAGGGCGTGGCTGACGAGCTCATGGAGGTGAGGAAAGAGCTCACTCCCTTCGAGTACGTAACCGTCATGCCTAGACCCACCTTCGTGACGGTTAAACAGATTATCCGCCTGGCCCAGTTCCTCATATTTCCGGGCTTTTTCGAGGAGAAGCAGCCAGCTAGCGAGATAAACGTCAGATCTGGTATAAGCCAGCACCTCTCGGCCCTATATTCTGTACTTTATAACGGCATAGCCCACTCCATCCGCCACGAGCACATGCGCAACCGGGGCGAGTGCGCCAACTGCACGGATCTGGCCCAGACCATTGCCTTGGACGTAATCACCAAGCTTCCCCAGATGAGGCTCATCTTGGCATCAGACGTGGAGGCCACCAAGGAGGGGGATCCAGCGGCCGGAGGCTTCATGGACCAGATAATCTTCTGCTACCCTGGAGTCTACAACACCATGGTCTACCGCCTGGCCCACGAGCTCTGGGTGAACCAGGTGCCCTTCCTGCCTAGGATGATGACCGAGTACGCCCACGGCCGTACGGGCATAGACATCCACCCCGGGGCGGTTATCGGTAAGAGCTTCTTCATAGACCACGGAACCGGGGTGGTCATAGGGGAGACAACCGTTATTGGGGAGAGGGTGAGGCTCTACCAGGGTGTCACCCTGGGGGCGCTCTCTCTACCCAGGGACGCCGGAGTGAGCCTCAGGGGCGCCAAGCGGCACCCCACCCTGGAGGACGACGTGATTGTGTACTCCGGGGCAACCATTCTGGGAGGGGAGACGGTCATAGGGGCCCGCTCGGTGATTGGGGGTAATGTCTGGCTAACCGAGAGCATTCCACCGGACACCAAGGTCTTTATCAAGAAGCCGGAGCTGATATTTGTAAACACCAAGACCTAGTGGTTATTGGCTTTCATGAGCCCCATGGGGGCTATGTCCTGGCAATTAAGCCCTAAAAGTCGTCTGGAAAACCCTGGAGAGGGAATAGGGAACGCCAAAGCCTTAAGTCTTAGATTCTTTAGTTGAATAGCCACTTTCAAGGTTTTTCTTGTTTTTCCTTTGAACTTGGGCGTATAATTTCAGGAGCTGTCACCTCTCTAGCTATTTGCCCAAGACCAAAAGGTCTAAGCTTACAGAGAGAGGGGCTAAAGCCATATGTCACTTGGGTAAATACACCCATAAATTTAATCTGAAATCTGACATATTTCAAAGACACACAAAAAGCAACTGAAAGGCGGCTAGATTTAGGCATTTTTTATAGTGTTTCATTATCCGCCACCTAAACAAACGCAAGGACAGGCTGAAAAAAGATGGCCCAGGGCATAGTTTTATCTGAGAAGAGGAATCTGGAAAGGCGAGAGCTAATCTATTATTTAAAGGTGAGGGATTTGGCCACTGACAAGGAGCTGGGCCGCATGGTGGACATCCACCGCATGGGACTGCTTCTCATGGGTGACAAGAAACTCACCCCGGACAAGGAATACACCATCGCCATCGAGATGCCCAAGGCCATGATGGACCAGGGCATCAAGAACGTGACCCTGAAATCCAAGGTGATGTGGGCCAGACCCAGCAAGACCACCTCCTTTTCGGAGAGCGGTCTACAGTTCGTGGAGCCGGAGGCGGAGGCCCAGAGAACCATAGAGAAGCTCATCGAGTTTTTCGCGCTCCCCAACGGAACCTTCAATCTGTCCTAAAACGAGTACTTGAGATGCATCTCGTCACACTGGCATCAGCCAAATCAGCCGACAGCCTGGCCCAGGTGCAGGCGGGCTTCACTGCGCCCACGGACGTTCCCACGTCCGACATTAGGCTCGCTGCCATCCTGCTCTCGGCCATCATCCTGGTCGGCCTGGTGGTGGCGGTGATCCAGTACCGCAAACGCCAGAGCAAGCAGAAACAGGGCTGGTCCTCCATATCCAACGCCCAGACCATCTGGGAGATTCTCACCAAGGCTGTCACCCGCCAGGCCAACTTCATCCTGGAGATCTACGAGAACAAGCACACCATCACCTACAAGGGCATTTTGGACAGCTTGGAAGACGAGTGTTTACTGGTACTCTCCCTCCAGGACACCCCATCCACCGAGGTTGATTTCAAGGGCCTTCCCGGTTTAGTGCATTTAAACTTCCGCGTGGCCCAGAAGCAGCCCATGGACCACTACCAGTTCTCCACCACAATCGCCGACAGCCGCTTCATCAAGCGCCAGAGCTGGCGGGAGGCCCAGCTGCTCCTCCCCATCCCCAAGCTCCTGACCAGCGCCCAGAGGCGCAACTTCCTGCGCCTGGAGCCCAGCGACTCTTTCGCCTTCAACTGCGACCTCTATGACGTCCCGGAGGGGGGCACCATCACCGAGCTCTCGAGCTTGGAGAAGGTGGACTCAGGCGAGGTCATGGACATAAGCATAGGCGGCGCCCAGCTCAAGTTCCCCCACACCGCCAACCTCAGGGAGACCCAGCGTTTTATAGGCATTATGCAGCTCCCCACGGAAGAGCTGGACACGGAGATCCAGAACTCCACCTTGGTAATCCTCATACAGCTAATCAACCAGGAGTTCGTCCAGGGCCTGGACAGCTACGGCAAGGAGCCCCACTCCCTTTTGCGGGTGAGGTTTTTAGGCCGCTACCTCCAGGACCCCATCCAGGGCAACTGGGTCTACCGGGGCCTGACCCAGGCCTCGCTGGAGGATCTCTCCCGCTGGATGCTCGCCTACCAGCGCTTCGAGATAAAGAGACAGAACTACGGAAACGCTCCTAGGGGCGAGCAGGTGCCCAACATGTTCCCGTCCACCCCGCCCAACCGCCCCCCGCTGAAATATTCGTGAATTATTCCCTCAATCCCATTTTTAGCCTCAAAGGCCTCTCGCTTGCGCATCCGGACTTGGAATTTTTCCATAAACCCGAAAAATTCCGTTCTGGAATATTTTTTTTCAAGGCTTTTAAATAAACTTTGGAGTAGATGTTAAAGGATACAATGTCGACTCAAGAAAAGACTCGCTAGGCCTTATGAGATAAAGATAAAAAAAGACTTTTAAATTAAATCCCATGAATATTACGCTGGAAATAAAAATCTTACAAAAATAACTTAAATAACGAAAAAAATATTAATAAACTTTTAATAAACTATTAATAGACTCATAATAGACTAGTAATAGACTAATAATAGACTTTAAAAAAAATAATTTTAAACGAACATAAAAAAACAAAAACACTAAAATGGAACAATCTTAAAAACAAAACTGTTACATATTTGAACTGGCATATTTATCGGTAGAATCATATTTGAACTGGCATATTTATAGGTAGAATCATATTTGAGACAATCATATCAAGCTTTTTAAATAAAATCATTTCTAATGCATTTGCAAATTGGATTTTAAACTTTATAATCATAAAAACATTCAATATTTAAGCCCTCCCAAGGAAGTTTAGGACTTTTCTTGGGGTATTAGTTTTTTCCGGAGCAACGCATGGGCCTCCTCAAAGGCAATCCTTCCATTACCCGCTACCGCATCTTAGATGCCCTCCCATCTGACTACACGCCGGATTTCATAGGGGAGCGCCTGAGGAAGCACTCTTTCGTGGAGATAGACTCAAGCGCCGACGAGTCCAGCGTGGGGTGGGTGGAGCTTTTCAACGAGTTCTCCACAAGGTTCCCGCTGGAGTACTACAGCTTCGCGTCCAACTACTCATTCACTATGCGCGTGGATTCCAGAAAGCTCTCCACCAAGATACTTTCCCGCTACTACAATATAAGGGAGTCCCTCTTTATGGAGAAGAACGGCCGCAAGCCCAACTCCAGAAAGAAAAAGGAGATGAAAGAGACCTTGAAGGTGGAACTTTTGAGGAGGACTCTTTTAACTACCGATCTCTATGAGGTGGTGTGGTTCGTGAAAAACTCTGAGGTGTGGTTGTTTGCCACCGGCGAGAAGCTGAGGAGCTCATTCGAGGATCTCTTCGGGGCGAGCTTCAACCTCAACATGCGCCTCCTGGTTCCCATATCCCTGGGCTTAGAGCTAAGCGGAGACGACGAGAGGGCTGAGCTCATGAGACTGGCCCCCAGCATTTTGAGCATGGAGGAGTGAAGTGTCACACAGTAAACGGGGAAAACAGCAGGGAGTGCCCTCGGCTAGGGAGATACTGGAGACTTATGACTTTCTGGAGCTCTGGAGTGAGAAGCTGTTTTTAGGCCAGGAGTTCCTCACCTGGCTCTGGCTCACCTCTGAGGAGAACGGGAGGGTCTTGAAACTGGAAAAGAACCAAGAGATAGAGGTCTTTTTCGAAAATAACCTCCAGCTCACCTTGGGTAAGGGCCAGAACAAGCGCGCCGTGTCCATCACCACCCCCAGCGAGCCCACCGAGCTGGACTGGAAGGAGGCCTACATGGCCCTCAACCAAAATAAGCGCGTGACCCGGGGTACCCTCCGGATAAAAACCGATAACTCCGAGTGGTCGCTCACCTTACCCCACGACACCTTAAACCCCCAGGGCATTAAGATAGCCGAGGTGAAGGAGCCGGAGGACACGGAGGATCTGGGAAGGGAGGGCGCGTTCCTGGACCGCCTGTCTCGGCTCACTGAGCTAATAGGCGTATTGGATGCACTTTTTTTCACCTTCATCAAGGTGAGGGTGTCTCCGGACTGGGAGAGTTCAGAGCTCAAACGCCTCCAGGACTTTCTCGCCACCCAGATTTGAGATATGTTTCATAAGCTCTCTAGATTAGTCTTTGCCGTCTGGTACCTTCCACTATTTTTAATACTTACGCTCTTATCAGGCCTTCTGTGCCTCTTCCTCTCACTTTTCTCCAGACGTTTAGCGAGGGTTGTGACCGGGGTGGTGTGGGCCGCCGTGGTCTTTGGTCCGGCTTTTATAAAGCTTGAGGTGAGAGGGAAAGAGAATGTCCCACATAAGGGGGGCTTCATAACCTTCCTCAACCACCGCTCCCTTTTGGACATCCCCGCGGCCGCCATGGCGACGGATCTGCCTCTTACCTGGGTAGCCAAGTCCTCCCTGGGCCGCATACCTCTCTTTGGCTGGTGCCTCAAAAGAGGCCACATGCTAATCCAGAGGGACGGCGGTACCGAGTCTTTAAAGAAGATGATAGCTGAGGGCGCTAAAAGAATAGAAGACCAAGAGATAATCTCCATCTTTCCGGAAGGCACAAGGAACTCAGGCGAGAATCCCCTCCTCCCCTTCAAGAAAGGCGCCTTCATCCTGGCCAAGCACACCGGGGCGGCCCTCCTCCCCATGGCCACCTACAACACCGGAAACCTTTGGCCCCGGGGATGCTTCCTCCCCAAGAGCGGCACCATCAAGGTAGCCATTGGCGAGCCCATGAAGTTTGAAAACAACGAAAACCTAAACGTCATCACCAAGAAATGCTATGAGACCATACTCTCGCTCTATGAGTCCCTGGAGAAGGAAGCCCAGGAAAAAAGGGAGATGGCGGAGACTAAAAAAGACCCTGTATAAGAAGTCTTTAATAAGCTTATTCTGGGTGATGATTTAAGGCAAATATTCATAGCGCTTTTAGGGCTTATCCTATGGAAAGCGCTATAGTGAAAGGCTTCCATTTCCACAGGCATTCATTCTACATTTAGGCGTAAAGGTCTCTCTGTTTTGCTGTTGCTTTTCTACTGATTTCCTATTGATTTCTGGATTTTCCTTTACGCGTTACATATTTGCGCAACCCTTGCTTTTTCGCAAGACTAAATATCCACCAATAAGAATAAAGAATACAAGGCTTTTTGAACTATTTAGATTCAAAGTGTCGCCAAACTTGCGTTTATGGCCTATATTAAGCCGAGATAGCTTGGTTAATAGCGCTCCGCGAGTCTTTTTGCTTGCTTGCTTGCTTGCTTGCTTGTTTGGCTGATTTCTCTTTGGTGTTGTTTTATGGAGTTCCTTTCAAGTAGATAACAACTCTTTACGCGCCCCTCAAGTAAATAACGACTCTTTACACGCCCCTCAAGTAAATAACGATTCATTACACACTCCTCAAGTAAACAAATACGAGTATTCGTTACAACGAATCATATTGGCGAATTTATAAAAAAGCTAGCCCTTTTTGGTGGCTAGCTTTTTGCTTTTGTGAATTTATGATTTTTTTTTGCTTTATGAGTTAAGGTAGATAAAAATTTCTCTCTTTTCTAGCTAAAAATAAAGGGAAAAAAGCGCAAAGTATCCACATGCATCATAGAGTGTCTTCTATGATTTTTTAGTGGTGTTAAGCTTTTATTGGAAATGCTTAAAAGGCGCGGAAAAATCCCTTTTTGGAGCTTTTTTTCAGGATTTTGTCTCTTTGTTGTCCTTTGTGGGGGCCTCGGGCCGTGGGTTGAAGAGTCTGGTGCAGACACCATATCTATTAACCCACATGGGGGTGACTATGCCTTCCGGGCTTATGAGCATGTAGGTCTCGCAGGTGTAGCGGCGGTTGGGCTCCCTCATCCAGTCCCAGTCGTTGAAGCGGTAGTCGTAGAGATAGCGCGTCTCGCCCTCGGCGTAGTAGCTCTCGATGTAGACGTATCTTTCACCCGGGGCGCCGTTGGTTTCCTTGTCCACCCTGTCGGGGTATCCCCACTCGGTGATGAGCTCGCTTACGGTGTGGCCCCTCCAGGTTTCCAGGGCCCTCATCTGGGGCTGGGCAAAGAATTTCTCCTGGGAGCCCAGGCAGTTTACTGTGACCGGTTGGCAGGTGCCTCCCTCGTTCCAGTAGTCCGTGACCGTATCACTTATGGGGACGCAACCAAATATAAATAAGGCCATGAGGCATATTATGGCGGAGAGTTTCATTGTCATTGGATACAGTTATCCTTTTCATTTGATTGGGGGCTTTTTATACCCTCCCTTTAGGGGTAAAGCCGCCCTTCTTTAGCGGGTGTGCTCTCTTGGTGGGGTTTTTTTGGAGAGAAGAGTGCAGTCGTTTATGAAGATATTGTCCACCCCGGAGGCGCGGGCGAGATAGCCTCCCAGCTCCACCTCGTCACCTAGGGTGACGGACGCGCCTCCGGCGGGAATCGCCCTTAGGCAGTAGAGCCTAGGGGAGGCGAGAGAACCTTTGGTCTCACTTAGGCCCAAGATCTCTTTTCCCACCGGGCCGCCTTGGTAGCGGCTTATGACAAAGCCCTGGACCTTTATGCTGCTGGTGGGAAAGAGCCTTTTGTTGCCGGCGGTCACCAGCTCATTGAGGGCGGAGATGGTCCAGGAGGTGGCGCTCTCCGGGTCGAAGGCTTTGGGCTCCTGGACCTTGGGGGCGCAGGAGATAAAAGTAAGTGCGAGGACGATTGCTGAAAGTGCCGATAGTGCTGTTTTCATATGTTAGTCCTCCTAAATGATCAATGTTGGTGGGCGTTTTGTCAGGGCATCACTTTCTTGGGGTTCATGGCGTTTGGCTGGATCCACTTGACCAAGGTGTTGAAGAGCTCAGCTATGTTTATGGGCTTGTTAACGTGATCGTTCATGCCTGCCTGGAGGCTAAGCTCCCTATCCGAGCTCATGGCGTGGGCCGTCATGGCGACTATGGGAAGATCCGTGTAGCCAAGCTCCCTTATCTTCTTGGTGGCGGTGAGTCCGTCCATCACGGGCATCTGGATGTCCATCAAGACCAGCTGATACTTGTCCTTCTGCACCATCTCCACGGCCTTGGCCCCGTCCGTGGCTATGCTCACCTGCATACCGGCGTTACCTAAGATCTTGGAGGCCACCAGCTGGTTGACCTCGTTGTCCTCCACCAAAAGGATCTTGGCGCCCACTATGTCCTTGACTATCTCCGACTTCTGGTCTTTCCTCTTTCTCTTGGACTTAAGGCCCTTCCCGAAATACTCCATCAAGGTGTCGTGGAGATAGGAGTCGGATAGTGGCTTGGTGAGCACCTTGTTTACGCCCACCTCTTTGGCGGGCGTAAGGATCTCGTCGCGGTTGTAGGAGGTTATCATGATGATGACCGACTGGGAAAGGGCCGGGTTCTTGCGCAACTCCCTCACGGTCTCAATGCCGTCCATGCCGTGCATCTTCCAGTCCACCAAGATTAGATCCGGCGGCTTCTTGGCGCTTTTGAGGTAGTTTAGGGCCTCGTAGCCTGAGTTCACCGCGGCTGTCTCTATGTCCTGCTTGGCCAGGGCCTCCACAATGAGCTCCAAGGCCGTGAAGTTGTCATCTATGGCTAAGGCGGTAATACCCTTGAAGCTGATTCCGCTATCAACCTTACTCACAGGATGCTCGCTTATCTTGAAGCGGGCGGTGAAGATGAAGGTGGAGCCTTCCCCCTCCTCGGATTCGCACCAGATGCGCCCGCCCATCAGTTCCGAGAGGCGCTTGGAGATGGTTAGCCCGAGGCCGGTTCCGCCGTATTTTCTGGTGGTGGAGGTGTCGGCCTGGGTGAAGGCGTTGAAGAGGTTCTTTATTTGCTCCTGGGCTAGACCAATGCCTGTGTCATGGACGCTAAACTTTAGGAGGGCATCTTTTTCGTTTTGCTCCTCGGTTGTGATCTTAAGATCCACCCCGCCTTTTTCCGTGAACTTCAAGGCGTTGGATATGAGATTGTTGAGGATCTGGCTGAGCCGCACCTGGTCGCCGGAGAGATCCTGGGGAACGCTCTTGTCTATGTCATAGCTTAGGTTGAGGCCCTTCTGGGAGGCGGCCGCGGTGAAGATCTTCACGCTGGTGCGGACCAGGGCCTCCAGATTGAAGTCCGTCTGCTCCATCTCCAGCTTTCCGGCCTCAATTTTAGAGAAATCCAAGATATCATTGATTATTCTCAGAAGGGTCTTGGCGGCCACGGATATGCGGTTGAGGTACTCGTGCTGCTGGTCGTTGAGGTCAGTCTCCAGTACCAAATGGGTTAGCCCCAGGATAGCGTTCATGGGGGTTCTTATCTCATGGCTCATGTTGGCTAGGAACTCACTCTTGGCCCTAGCGCTCTCCTCGGCCAGCGCCTGGGCGAGTCTGGCCTCCCGCTCCTGCTCCTTGGACTTGAAGACGTCTTCCTCCATCCTCTTCTTGTCGGAGAAGTCCAAGTGTCCACCCACCATGCGGATAGCCTTTCCCGCATCGTCCCACTCCACCACCTGGCCGGTGTCGTATGTCCAGATCCACTTGCCGCTCTTGTGGCGCATGCGCATCTCGCAGCTGTAGACCTTCACCGCCCCGGAGAGGGTCATCTCCAGGGCCGCGTTGGCGGCCTCCAAGTCATCCGGGTGGATGAGGGACTCCCACTCATCAATGGAACCGCTTAGCTCACCATGCCTATAGCCCATGACCCTATAGAAGATGTTGTTGTAAACAATGTGTCCAGCCACTACATCCCAGTCCCAGGTGCCTATGGAGGCGGCCTCGAAGAATAGCTCCAGTTTTTCCTGGGACTCCCTTAAGGCCTGCTCGGTGGCGTACTGCTTGGTGATGTCCATGGTGACACCCAAGAGGCGTAGGGGCTGGTCGTACTCGGTCCTCTCCACCACCTGGCCCCTATCTAGCACCCAGACCTGCTCGTTATCTGGGCGGATGAGGCGGTAGATGGCCGAGTAGTAGGAGTTTCTTCCCTCCAGATGGTCGCTTAGGGCCTTTTCCAGGTTCCCCCTATCCTTGGGGTTCACCCTGGCCATGTGCTCGCAGCGGGACTTCCCCAGGAAATTAGCCGATCCACCCAAGGAGCTGGGCCAGTGGTCGCTGTAGGTCACCTCGGAATTTATGAAATCTATTTCAAAGGTCCCCAAGGAGGCGGCATCTATAACCGCCGTGAGCTTGTGGCGCTCCGCCTCGTAGGCCTTGGAGGCCTCTTCCTTCTCATGGAGGGCCGAGGCCAGGGCCAATCTCGCCAGGCGCTTCACGTGGATGTCCTGGACAATCCCGGATAGGGTCATAAAACCCTCCCGATGCTCACCAATCTCCTCGCAGTTGAGGGTGACCCAGCGCCACTCATTGCGCTTGTAGCACCTCAGGCGGTGCTCCAGCTCATAGTGGTTGTTTCTCCCCTGCACCAGATCGTCTAGGCCGGAGATGAACTGATCCAGCTCGTCCTGGTGGGTCCAAATCTTAATGTACTCCAGGAGGCTCATGGAGCGCTCGCCCTCCCTATCCGGAGGCGAGCCGTAGAGGGACAAGAAGCTTTGGCCCAGGGTTATCCTGGAGTTCTCGGGATCCTCGGTGGAGAGCTCCAGGTGCCAGAGGCCTATTCCGCTCAAGAATAGATTGTTCTCCAGGTTTTCCAGAGTCAGCAGATTCGCTTTAATGTCTGAGCCATCGGGGGCCATAGGTCAAGTTTCCAATTGTTTGTAAAAAGTGGAGTTAAGGGAGTGTTTTTTAGCTCCCGTGGGTCGCCAGGGGATGATCCTGGCTCATGTAGTGGTAAATGTCGGATTATATACTTGTTATAGTTGGGTTTCCTATACCCAAAGCCTGTGGACTGCGACATTTTTGTCAAACAAAAAAAACTTGTAGCTCCCCAGAGCGTTAAATTCCAAGGCCCTCGCGGGGGGTTTTTCCAAAGGCTGAGACTTTCATAGCTCAAACTATAGGCATAAGGCGTTCTAAAGGCCAAAAGCCCATCTGGTGGATTCTTTCGGCAGAAATAGGGGCCTAGGGCCCCAATTCTTAAATATACTACCTTATTTTGAACTAAAACTTAAGGGGAATTGAAGATGCTCTCCTCTAGCTTTAGGAAAACACCACAATCCTTACTGGGACGAGGCTTTTGATTCAAGGCCAGAAAAGGCCAGAAAAAGGCAAGCACAAGGATAGAAAATGGCCAGGAAAAGGCCAGGAAAAGGCTAGAAAAAGGCCAGGAAAAGGCCATTTCAAAATTATAATTGGGCACAAAGCCAAATAGCATTAAAGAAGCTGAGGTGGAAGGGAAGAGGGGAGCAACAGGTGAGATAGGTCCAAGAGGGCCTTTAAATGTGGCTTTTTTGGGGGCATATCTCCAAAAGGCCTCGAAAGCCTTGGAGGGAATCAAAAAAGTGAAAAATCCTGTTTACTTTAAGCCAAGAAATAAGGTAGAATGCTCGGAAGTTTTGGCCCCTCGCCCCCACCGGGGCCTAGGTCGCCTTCCCCATAAGGCACCCTAGGGCAGAGGGCACAATACCATACATGGAACAATCTTTGCGCCATTAGCTCAATGGTAGAGCAAATGACTCTTAATCATTAGGTTGGAGGTTCGAGCCCTCCATGGCGCACCAGGCCCCAAGCGTTTGTAAAATCCCCTCTGTCTCCCCAACGTCCTGAAAACAATAGTTTTTCCGGGCGTTTGTCTTATCAGGGGTATATTAGGCGCAGATTTTTTGGCTAAATTTAGGCGCACTAAGGTGCGACATAACAGCATATAGCGTTTGTTGGACCTTTTTGTCTCATATCAAAACTAGCAAATTTGCCTCTTAGCTTAAATGCGCTTTAGCTCATAAGGCTTAATGCCTAAATACCTGCAATAGGCATAAGAGATCGAAAAAGATAACAGAGAGATTATAAAAGCGCGCAAGAACTTTACTTGAAAACGCCAAACAAGTGCCTGAAAACGCTAAACAAGTGCTTGAAAACGCTAAACAAGTGCTTGACTTAACAGGGGATAAGGCCAAACAAGGGATCCTCTTAGATATTAGCCAAGGGCTTCCAAGCTAACTTCAAACGAAAAACTCCATTGTTTCCTGGAAGCTATTCCCTCTAAGCGCCTGAACAAAGGCCCTTATGTACGCCTATTGGCTCCAGAATCTTCAATTACAAGGAAGAGTGGATGACTCTCTCCGCGAGCGAGTACGCATTATTTCCACAAAGAAAATCACCCGTCCTTTTTACTCGTTTTGCCAGATGAGCATCTCTAGCTTATAGTGGGTCTCCTCCAGGAAGTCACCAGCCTCTGAGACGAACTTCATCAAGAGCTCCCTGAGCTCGTCCTCCTCGGGTTTTAGGCCAAAGTTTTCCAGCATGCAGTAGGCGCTTTCCATAATTTCAGCTAAGCTTTGGCGGACCCGCCAGACTCCCTGGATGGGAAGGGCTAGTGGGAATATCTCCCTCGCCTCCAGCCAGGGCCTCAGGCTCGAGATGCCCCGGGGGAGAGATCTGGTGATCCCGTAGTGCAGATAGAGAGAGCGCATGATCTGGGAGTAGAAGCTTTCCTTGGCCGATATGGTCACAACCGTAGCTCCTTTGAGCCCCACAAGCTTTTGGCGGCCTAGATCCGAGTGGATGGCGGGCGTCATGGAGCAGAAGACCACCTGGAACTCCTCATTTAGGTTGAAGCTCAGCCAGTCGGACCTCTCGGCCCTTATGTTGGTGATACCGTTCTTGGAGGCGTCTTCAATGAGGATTTGGAGCATTTTATCGGCTATGTCTATGGCCATGACGTGGCTTGCGAGCTTAGCCAGGCGCAAGGTGAACATCCCGGTGCCGCAGCCAATGTCCAAGAGCTTCTTCCCCTCCAGCTGGACGCCATTATCCACCATGAGCTTAAGGACGGATGCCTCATAGTTGTCCTCCCCGGGGCTAAAGCGGGGGAAGCTTGAGGCCTTGCGGTTCCAGAAAAGCACTGGGTTGGTCTCGGTCAGAGGCTTGTTATTAGGCATTTTAGGTGTTTCTCTTTGGTTTCTCTTTGGTTTTTCTTTGGTTTTTTCGACTCTAGCAAGTAGTGATTTCTTTGCGGGAGAAGAACTGGACTTGGAAAGCTAATACGGGCCCTCGGGCCTCCAGCCGCCTTTTTAGCGCCTATAGAAAAAAAGAAAATAGCCTAGCTTTTTTGGAAAAACATTACATTATGTCATCTTTGGGGCTCTGTCAAACTCTCTAGAGTTTTAAAATTCTCTCTAATCCAAGTATGGTTTTACC
This sequence comes from Deltaproteobacteria bacterium, assembly GCA_031278795.1. Next base: position 18,775 of record JAITJT010000294.1, read on the forward strand.
ACGAAAAGCCCGTATATTCAAGGCGTAGCTGCTTTTGGGGAGCATTCGCCTCTTGGTTAATACGTGAAAATACGAAGTTATGGGGCTAAAAATATAGCCCCGGAATAATGAAAAAAAAGTTTTGAAAATGGCTCTAAGATGTTGCAAAGAGGATGCTTTTATTGTATTATCTTTCAGGCGCAGGAAAAATCCAATAAATCTTGACCTGTGTCCATTCCCCCTTGGTAACCACTTGTAAGCAGAACTTTTCTGAAATTTGGCTTTGTTGGGTTATTTTATAAACAATAAGAAGTAATAAATCCATAAGAGCCTTGATATCGTTAAATGATTTAAAATAGTAATCAATATCATAAATATGGCCGCAAGTCTCAAGTTGCCTCCTGAGACGGCAAAAAAAATCTAAAAAAAATGGAGTCGCTGAAAATAAAAATTTGAAACTGAAATAATCTGAGTGTAAACTGAAAAAAAGTTTTGGTTAATTTTAAAAAAAAAGTTGCGCTCTTAACTATATAATAAGGGTCAGCGAAGGCCTTCGGAAATTATTTTTTCTTTTTTTTGAAAATTTTTAAAAAATTTTATTTCGGAAATTGAATTCGGAACTTTTTTAGCCTTATGCCTCAAGGATTATTGTTAGATGCTTAAAAGTCGTAGTTTAAATTTGTAGTGAAATTTGTAGTGAAATTTTTTTAAAATTTTTTTTTTGAAAACACAAAATTTTGCTTTCATGTTCATTGATTTTGTGTTATAAGATTCTATCAGTATGATTTTTCATGCAATTCCCTTCGTAGCTAAGAAGAGAAAATAAATTTTTATGAATTAGAGAAATAGTAATGTCAGATCATCCCGATAATAAAACAGGCGAAAAATTTGGACACAAAACTCCTGGCAAGGGCAAGGGCTCTAACCACGAGATGTTTTCAAAGATTTCAAACAATACCAAATCAGATCAAATTATAACCATTGATATCGAGAAGGTCTTCCCAGACCCCGATCAGCCCAGGAAGTATTTCGATTCCTTGCACCTGGACAACCTGAAGCATTCCATTCAGACCCTGTCCCAGATCGAGGCTGTCCTGGTGAGAGTCAATGACAAGCAGCCGGGTACCTATCTCATAGTAGATGGGGAAAGGCGCTGGAGGGCACTCAAGGAGCTTGACCAGAAAGAGATCAAGTGCCGGGTGATAACCATTGACTCTGACGATTACGAGATCGTCTCGCTCACCCAGAACATCCACCGGGAAGATCTCCTTCCCATTGAGAAGGCCTTGGCGCTAGCCAAGCTTCTCAAGAAGATGAAGGGGGACAACGAGAAGGTCCTGCAGCGTCAGCTGATCCAGAAGGTGAACCTCTCTGAGAACTACATCTCGGAGCTCCTGAAGATGAGCACCTTGGAAGAGCCCATCAAAAAGGAGGCCCTGAAGTCCAACTACTGGTCCGGGGCCAAGCTTTTGTACCTGGCCAAGATCAAGGATCCCGTGCAGCGCAAGGAGAAGTTCGAGGAATTCAAGTACAAGATCCAGAGGAAGATTGACAAGGACAACAAAATCTACACGGACTCCTTGGATCCAGATGTACTGCAGAAGCCGCGGAAGTTGACCAAGTACGACGTCTCGGTTCTGGAGAAGCGCGTCATGACCTTGACCAAGTCGCTCGACAAGATAAGGTTTGAGAACATGGACACCAGTGAGCTGGAGTCCATAAAGCCCAACTTCGAGCAGCTCGCGACTCTGATGAGAGTTATCTTCAACGACAAAAAATAGCTTCATGGGTGACGAGATTAAGCTGTCCGACCATGAGCTGGACATAATTGTCTCATCACTTAGGGAACGTAAATTTCTGCCGAATAAATATCGCTTTCTGCTCTTCAACAACCCCGAGTGCGATCTAGAACTCATATGGAAGGAGAAGAGCAGAAAAGCTTTTAAAGATTGTCTCCCCCTCATAACAACGGAACTACTGTCTCCTCTTTTAATTGAGCCTAGCTTCTTTGATCGACGTCAAAAAAAGCTCTTGGATCATGACGGCTGGGTGAATAAATTAATTTGGGGCGATAATAAAGATGTTCTCCTATCTCTTCTAAACGGAGAGGTGAGAGAGGATATAGAAAGGCAGGGAGGCGTAAAACTCATCTACATCGACCCACCATTTGATGTGGGAAACGATCACCATATAGACATAGAAATAGGCGACAAGCTCCTTAAAAAAGATCCAAGCGTTCTAGTGGAAATCGCCTATCGAGACACCTGGGGTTACGGTAAAGACTCGTTTATTAACATGATTTATGAGCGCTTGCTAATCATGCACGAGCTACTCTCACCTGACGGAAGTCTTTATCTACACTGCGACTGGCGAATAAGCGCTCACATGCGCGAGATATTAGACGAGGTTTTCAAGGCGGAAAATTTCATAAACGAGATCATCTGGCATTATCCAGACAAGATACCGTCCGGAGTGAGACGCCTTCCGCGAAACCACGATACTATTTTTTTCTACGCCAAAGATGCGCGCAAGAAAAAATACAATCTCTTGAAAGTTGACCGGGACGAGCCTATCAAGTTAGGGCGCAAAAAATGGAATCCCGTTCTGGCCAAGTGGCGTGGTTATGAGCGCGACAGCGATAACAATATAATCTACGACACCGTCTACAATAAAATCGAAGACGACGTCTGGAGGGTGCCCGCGGCGCCGGTGGTGCGGGGTAAGGAGAATCTGGGCTATCCCACCCAGAAACCCAAGGAGCTCTTAAGAAGAATAATCACCATGTCCTCAGACCAGGGTGACATTGTCTGCGATTTTTTCGCGGGCTCTGGCACCACTCTTGAGATGGCGGAAAGGCTGGGTCGCAAGTGGATTGGGATTGACATCGGAAAATACGCCATAAACACAATAAGAAAGAGGATGCTGGGAGTCTTTCACGAGCTTAATGAAGAGGGCACAATCCCAAGATCTTGGGAAATTTTAAAAATTGATTTATCAGCTAATCTTCCGGGAGTCCAATCGTATTCCGGACTTAAGCTGTCAAGACCCAAATTAATATTTAAAAAAACCCGCGAAGATCAAAAAGAAGACCCCGCACTTCCGAAAATTATAGAGCTCTACGGCGCGAGCGCCACAAGTGATTCTTTTTTCCAAGCTAAACTGAAAGAGCGCTTCGTATACGTTGGAAAGCCTTATGAGACACTATCGGAGGAATTTTTTTCGCTACTTTTGAATTATTCCGCTAAAAATTCTGTGCACGCGGTTGACGTCTTGGCAGCGGATTTTGAGATAGGCGTCTTTCCTAAGGTAGTCGAAAATGCCAAAAAGCTTGGCATAAAGCTTAAGCTTAGATACCTGCCGCCCGAAATCTATGATTGCAGATGCGACGACATATCACCCATGCATTTCCTTCCGCCCGCGAAAATCACAATTGGCGTCACACAAGACAAAAGCGGTGTTAGGGTTAAGCTATTAGGCTATTCCCGTTCGTATCCAGATGAAAGACGCGATATGATTAAGTTAAAAAGTAGTGCAAGTGTCATCAGGATCCTAGACGGCGATGTAGTGAAAATCACCAAGGACAAAAGACGAGGAACATTCAATACGGAAGTGCTCACCCAGAAGTGGCTGGATTGGGTTGACTACTGGGCGGTGGATTTTGATTTTAAGCGAGATACGAAAGAGTTCCCCAAAGACCATTCTCCGTCCCCTCCCCCAAGAGGGGGCCCTGTTTTCAAAAATCATTGGCAGTCCTTTCGCACTCGCGTGAGTCGGACTTTGGAGCTCAAGAGCCCTCACCACAAATATCCAAGGCCCGGGAAAAAAACCATCGCGGTCAAGGTGATTGATATTTTGGGAAACGACTCGGTGGCGCTCTTGGATGTGGATGTTTGACTAGGGATGGAAGTTTTTTTCAAAAATCAATTTGTCACAGCTCTTGAGCCTTGTTTCACTTTAGAAACTGCCGTAGTCAATTGCTTCAAGCCTTAGCACATAGGGCGACCCTACCAGGATAGGGTTAAGTTGCGGGCTTTTAGGGCACTTGTGGGCATTTCCGCCTCAAGGGCCTTATAAACTAGAGTATTGCGCCTCCTCTCCTTAATCCGCCACCTCTCTTTCGCTCATAGAGCCACACCGCGCTAGTCCTTGTCTTAAGCTCCGTGGTCTTGGGCCTTTGTCCGGGGGAGCTTGTGCTGGGAGTTAGTTTAGCCAAGAGCTAAATTTTAGCGTGGAAGGGCAAAAAAATTTTTTGGGAGCTATTTTCTATATGTTGATGCTTTTTAAGAGTTTTGTATATAACTAGCTCTTAGTCTTTTAGCTTATAAAGCCGCAGGGCCTTAAAGCTTATTGTCTTCCAAGGCATTAGAAGGCCAAAGACTAGCCACTTTGTGACAAAACGGCGAAAAGCCCTGTAGTTTCGCGGCCTTGGCCAAATTTTTTTCGTCCCCAAAATTTTTCACCCTGGCTAGAACAGTGGGGGCGTGGTCCGTGGGGGCGTGAAGCTTAGAAGGTGGGCAAGAAAGTGCGGAAAGATAGCCAAAAGGCAAAAAAACCCCGAAAGACCCAAGGCCTTTCGGGGATTTTACATTCAGGCAGCATGAAAATTTTTTTATGGCTCCTCAGGACGGACTCGAACCGCCGACCCGGTGGTTAACAGCCACCTG
>JAITJT010000054.1 GCA_031278795.1 Deltaproteobacteria bacterium
CCTTAGCTCGTTTCCGGATACTGGTTCCAAGAGCGCGAGCGCTTTCTCATAGGCGGCGCGAGCGCCTTCCAAATCTCCACTTCTACTGCGCACCCTTCCCTCATAGGCCATGACCGAGCTCTGGAACACCGCCTTGGCGTCCGCATCTGTGCCTTGGGGATTGTTGTAGAGATTATTTAACTCGGCAAAGAGCCTCTGGGAGTCTCCCACCTCTTCCAGGTACTTGAGATTCAAGCTTTCGTAGCGGAGCCTCTCCGGGGATTCCGGTGGTGTCATCTCCATGGCCTTCTGGATCATAGGCGCGAAGTCCTGGGTCTTCCCCAGAAACTTTAGGGCCTCCAGCTCCACGCGCATGGTGGCGGGTGAGCTTATCCTGTCTTTGGGGGTTTTACTGGCCTCCAGATAGGCCGGATAGAAGATCCTGGGGGAGTTGGGAAACCTGGGAGGCGGGTTTTGGCCCTTCCTGTGGTTTCTGTCGTCTTTTATCATGCTAAGTAGGCGGGTGAGCTCTTGGTTTTTGTCCTTGTGGAGCTTAAGTAGCTGGTCAACGGATCTTTCAGCCTTCTGGAAATAGTTCCTGGCATCTCTTGTGCGGCCTTGGTCCCTAAGGTGCCTGGCCAGGTACCAGTACAGGAAGGGGAGCTCCAAGGAACCTTCCCTGTCCTTCTTGGGAAGGGTGCGCTCAATTGCGCTAACCGCTGCTGTTAGCTCAATTTCCCGCTCAAGCGGGGTGAGGGGTATTTGCGCCATGAGGTCCGCGAGGGTAATGCCCCTAAGCGCTAGAAAGGTCCTTTCGCTTTCGCTAGGTGTTTCCTGTTTGGATAAGAGCTCCATGGCCTTTCTGAGCATGTCCACGGCCCCTTGGTAGTCCTTGGCCTCTGCCTTTTCCAGGGAGGCTATCTCATAGATGAGATAGGCCCTCCTCTCATAGCCCATCTCCTTCCAGGAGAGAAGGTTCTCCGCGAAGGTCAAGGTCTCCGGGCTATAGTTGGCGTCCATGAGGGAATCAGCGAGGTCCACGCAGAGTTGCCAGAGGCTACCCCTTAGGGGGACGTCTCCAGGGTCCTCGCAGAGTTTACCCGCCGGGGCCAGGGCGTCTATCATGTTAAGAAGTAGCTCGGAGCGTAGAGGTGACTGGGGCTTTAGCTTGGTTAGGTCATTGTAGATGGAAAGCGCGGCGGGAAAGTTGTAGGCGGCGTCTTTGGCAGCCTTTCCAGAAGGCTCCAGGTTGGAGCCCTCCCCCCTTGCGGGGGGAGGGGTCTCAGTTGCCTTTGGATCTGAATTGGCTGAAGCCTCTAATGTTTCTTCTTCCTTGGGAGGTGTTAGCAAGCTGGGAGCTGGCTCCAGAGCCCCCTTTTGGGGCTCTTCTTGGTTCATGAGCGCCATGATGTCTTTCCCGCTATCACTTAAGCTGTAGGAGAAGGACAAGAGGTTTAAGGCATCTATCATGAGGACGGAGTCGAGACTCTCACCTTCCTTAATGCCTCCGCGTATATGATCCTCCAAGATGCCCTCGGCCTCGGCGGTTTCACCGAGTCCTATGAGAATGGCCGCTAGCACATTGGCGGATGACTGGGTCTCCGTGGAGCCTAGGCCCTTTCCCAGGAGCCTGGTTTGGTAGGCCTTCCTGGCCGGGGCTAGGGCCGGTTTAAGCTCCATGAGATAGAAATAAGAAAGGGCCAGGCCCATGTCCGTGAGGGTGTTTAGTTCTTTATCCTCAAAGGGCGAGGCCTGGGATTTGAGGAAATAGTCCCTGGCCAGAGAGAAGTTTCCATCCCGCATGTGGGTGGCCCCCAGCATGGGATAGAGCCTCTTCTCATTGGGGTACTTTCCCTCAAGCTCCGTAAGGCCCTTTCTGGCAAGCTCATAGTTTTCCTTAAAAAAGCTTTGGAGGGAGTCCCTTAAGAGCGTGGCATCATGAGCGCGGTAGTCACTTTTTAGGATTGAGTCAGGTGGATCAGGGTAGGAGTTGTCCTCGGCGCGGACAAAGGGGAGTGCGGCATCAAGAAGATTGTTCCACTCCTTTTCCCCACGCGCCCTGGGTTCCATCACCAGCTGGTAATAGAGGAGAAAGGATAGGGGTATGAGAAGGGCGCCCAAGGCCGGTAAATAGGCCTTTAGCTCCTTAAGGCCTAAGCCTTCTCTGCCTTTAACCTTGTTTAGAAGTTTTAGGGGGAATTTAGCTAGCTTGGAGGGTTTGGATTCATTACTCTCATTTGCTTCCAGAGGCTCATTTAAAGCTGTGGAATCATCAGAGCTGTGGGGTTCTTCCGGAGGCTTAAGGGAACTTTGTGCCTCATTTAGCTCTAGAGCCGCAGGCACATCTCCCTGCGGCTTAGTTACTTCTTCTTTTGGAGACAGAGGGCTCTCCAGTCCTCCCTCTGACTGAAGCTGGGTCTCGGGCCCTTTCTCTTCTTTGTCCCTGCTGTCTTCCATAAGAGGAACTCAATTACTCTTTAGAGCACAATGCTGGGGCTGGGGTTTATGAGCACCGTGTCTCGCTTGAAGTTCACGTCGTCTCGATCCGGCCAGGTGAGGCTGTGGTGGAGTCCCCGGGACTCCTTGCGCAATGTGGCGGACTGGATTATGAGGTCCGCCACCACCGCGATGTTTCTCACCTCCACCAGGTCATAGTCCACCTCGAAGTTGCGGAAGAAATCGTCTATCTCGTTTTTGACCATGAGTAACCTCTTGCTGGCCATGCCCAGCCTTTGGTCGGATCTTACAATCCCCACGTAGTTCCACATGAAGCGACGTATCTCGTCCCAGCTCTGGGCTATGAGCACGGCCTCGGATGGGGCGTGCCCCAGCCGGGCCGTGGGCCACTGGGGAGGTTCCCTGTCATCCGGGAACTTGGTCTTGGAGTTCTCTTCCCTCGCAGCAGATGCCCCTCTATCGGCCATTACCAGGGCCTCCAAAAGAGAGTTGGAGGCCAGGCGGTTGGCCCCGTGGAGGCCGGTAGCCGATACCTCTCCTATGGCGTAGAGGCCGCGGAGGTTGGTGCGGCTCCAGGTGTCCACCAAAAGCCCGCCGCACTGGTAGTGGGCGGCCGGAACCACGGGTATGGGCTCCTTGGTGATGTCTAGACCCAAAGAGAGGCAGGTGTCATAGATCTTGGGGAACCTCTCTTTCACGAAATCCGGATCCTTGTGGGTGATATCCAGAAACACGCAGGGAGCTCCGGTTCTTTTCATCTCGCGGTCTATGGTGAGGGCCACCACGTCCCTATTGGCCAGATCCCCCTGGGGGTGATCCTTCATGATGAGATCCCCGTCCCGGTTGATGAGCCTTCCACCTTCCCCTCTCACGGCCTCTGATATGAGGAAGTTCTTGAGTTTGGTGTGGTAGAGGCAGGTGGGATGGAACTGCACAAACTCCAGATTGGCGGCCTGGGCTCCGGCCCTCCAGCCTATGGCCAAGCCGTCTCCCGTGGCCCCGTCCGGGTTGGTGGTGTAGAGGTAGACCTTACCCGATCCACCTGTGGCCAAGACCACTGTCTTGGCCAAAAAGGCCTTTACCTCACCGCCTTCCCTGTCCAATACCCAGGCGCCTATCACCCTTAGCTCACCGTCCGGGTCCCGGCTGGTTAGTAGATCTAAAGCCAGGTGCAGCTCATAGATCTGGATATTTTGGTTCTCAATGCACCTTTCCGCCAAGACCCTCTGCACGGCTTGTCCGGTCATGTCCTTGGCGTGGATTATACGGCGGTGGCTGTGTCCCCCTTCTTGCCCCAGCTCGGGCATGTCCGGGTGGTCCACCTGGGCGGTGAAGGGCACTCCAATCTCAAGTAGCTCCTGGATCATCCGAGGACCAGAGTCCACCACTATCCTTACCGCATCCTCGTGGCAGAGACCCTGGCCGGAGGCCAGGGTGTCCTCCACGTGCTCCTCTAGGGTGTCGTCCATGCCCATGGCGGCGGCGATGCCTCCCTGGGCCAGATTGGTGTTGGTGTCGCAGGCGAGCTTCTTGGCGACTATGCTCACCGTGCCGTAGGGCGCTACCTTCCTGGCGAAGCTGAGGCCGGCTATGCCGGAACCTATGACCAGATAATCGGATTTTATTATCATTGTAAGAAAAACCTGTCCTTGCCATGAGCGCGTGGGGCGCCCCAGGTGGCCGCCTCTAAAATCTTATAGGGCTTTACCCGAGGCCTCTGGAGTAAAGTTGATTTTTGGGTGTAATTGTAAAGGATCTTTGTAAGATCGTTATTTATTGTTTAAATCTGGTAAACCTTTCTCCCACTTGAGGACTAGATTGAGGCCTAGATTAAGGCCTAGATTAAGGCCTAGATTAAGGCCTAGATTAAGGCCTTGTTTAAGGCTGATTAAGGTCATGATTTAGGCTGATTAAGGCTGATTAAGTCTGATTAAGGTCAAGATTAAAAACTTCTTTAGCTTGTTCTTTTTGGCGGGGGTGTCCCTGGCAAAGTTACCCCACCTTTTTGGAGGAAGTGATAAAAAAAATGCGACAGAAGCTTTTTTGCGGAAGGCCGCGAAAGAGTATCTTAAATCTCACTTGGCCGGGATGAGGTACTCCAGGAGGGCCTTCTGGGCGTGCAGGCGGTTCTCCGCCTCGTCAAAGACCACTGACTGGAAGCCCTCTATGACCTCATCGGTCACCTCCTCCCCCGGGTGGGCCGGCAGGCAGTGGAGGAAGATGGCGTTGGGGAGGGCCTGGGCCATGAGCCCGGCGTTCACCTGATAGCCCTGGAAGGCCTTGAGGCGCTCTTCCCTTTGGGCCTCTTGCCCCATGGACGCGAAGACGTCGGTTGTGACCACAAAGGCGCCTTTTACGCATTCCTGTGGGCTTTCAAAGAACTTCACCCTGGGGTTGTCGTTTTGGGCCGCGCTCACAATGTCCGGGTCCGGCAAATAGCCCGGAGGATTGGCCATGTTTAGCCCAAACCCCAGGACCGCCGCGGCCTCCAGCCAGGTGTTGGCCATGTTGCCGCCATCACCCACCCAGGCGATGGTCTGCTCCTCCAAGGGCTTACCGTCCAGGTTTTCGATGACGGTGAAGACATCCGCCAGCACCTGGCAGGGGTGGCGCTCGTCCGTGAGGGCGTTAATCACCGGAACCGAGGCCCAGTCTGCCAAGCTCACCAGATCCTCCTCCGCCGTGTGGCGTATGACAATCCCCGAGACGTAGCGGGAGTATACCCTGGCGCTGTGGGACAATGGCTCGCCCCTGGCCCACTGGGAGTCACCTAGGTTTATGACAATGGGGTGCCCGCCCAGCTCGTTGATGGCGCACTCGAAGCTCACCCGGGTGCGGGTGGAGGGCTTGCTGAAGAGCATGGCGATGGGGCGCCCGCCAAGATGGTTGCGGTAGTAGTGGTGCTGGTATCTCTCGTGCTTCAGTTTGCGGGTTCTCTCGAAGATGAAGTTGTACTCCTCTTTGGAGAGATCTCTAAATGTTATGAAATGTTTGGGCATAGACGGCCTATGGTAAACGCTTTTTCGCGGTAATTTTTAATGATTTAGCCAATGATTAAATGATTTAGCCTAGATGATTTCGTTGGGTAAAACAATGAAATAACAAGAACAAAAACTAAAAAATAAGAAAAAGTTGCTAAAAATAAGCGAAAAAAAAGCTAAAAAAAAAGCAAAAGACTATGAAGAAAATAAACAAGAAAATGGAGCGATTAAAACCCAAAATATAAACGAAAAAGACCTGAATACATAATTATAAAAAAACTAAAATGCAAGCACTATTTGCTTAAAGGGAGGAAAAACAACAACAAAGACAAAA
>JAITJT010000119.1 GCA_031278795.1 Deltaproteobacteria bacterium
GTTGCCAGTTACCCATACGTTACCTTGGCTGTCCAGGGCCAGCGCATGTGAGGATCCAGCCGAGACCTGTACAATCTTAGCCTTGGAGATATCATCAGCGGCCAAGCAGTGGGATGAGTGAAGGGACAAAACGGCTAGTGCAAGCGTCAAAAATATAATATTTTTTAGTGATGTTAAGAATCCATCCATAATTTTAATTCCATTTTTTTAAAGCATACGTCAAAAATTTCGTTTTATATAAATCTCTAAGTCTTTTTTTTCATGGATATTAGTCTTGGAAGCTGATTTTTAGTAAACACTCATGATAGGCTCTAGAGTCCTTCCCCAACGGGACTATAAAAGTTTATTAGGGGTGCTCCTGCCCCCTAACGGGAGATCACCTTCCCTAAAAAAAATAAATTTTCACATTAAACAATAATTTTCATGAGTATAGCGGAACAGGGATTTCCCAAGAACTTGTTATCAGGTAAGGCTCATAGTGCGATCTCTATGACTAAGAGTGTTATATTTCTTCTCTAAACTTGTGCAAAAGTTTCTTACTACAAATGATTAATTTCGCCAAAGGAATCACGCAAAATTTTTGGAAATAAACTTATTATTTCCCGCCTAAAAGCTCCGCGAGTCTTCCTTGGCAGCCCGGGTGCCCTTTGTTGGCGCCTTTCTGGAAGTACTGCCTGGCGGTGCTCTTGTTAGCCTTCACATCGAATTTCCCCTCGTTGTATATCTCTCCTAGCAAAAAGGCGGCCGAGCCGTCGTCCTCTTGGTTGTCAGCGGCTTTCTTGAAGGCATCAATTGCCTTTGGATTGCTCTTCTCAGTGCCTTTCCCCTCCAAATACATCTGCCCTAAAAACAGCTGGGCCTGGTAGTCACCGCCCTGGGCGGCCCTAGTGAGCCAGGAGAAGGCCTTGGTGTAGTCGGCGTTTATCTTGGTGCCCATGAGGTAGAGGGCGCCTAGGGAGAGCTGCGCCAGGGTGTCCCCTTGGTTCGCGGCTTTTTCATAGAGATCGGCCGCCTTGATGGCATCGGCCTTTACCCCCAGGCCGTGCTCGTAGAGGTAGCCCAGAAAGCTCTGGGAGGGAGGGAAGTTGGCGTTCGCGGATTGGGTGAGGTAATCGGCTGATTTCTTGTAGTCCTGTTTCACGCCTTCACCGTAAAAATACAGCATGCCCAGGGTGTGGGATGCCGGGATGTCGCCGGTTTTGGCTTTGGCCTCTAAGTTTTTTACGAAATCAGGGTCCACCTGGTTGCCCGCTTGGGCGTAAAGGCAATGAGGGGCGAAAATCATGCAAAGGATAGCGAGTGTTAGGGAAATAAGGGAAAGTTTCAAAGGGTTTAGCACGGGTAATCCTCCCTAGGGGCACTTCAGGCGTGGGATTGGTTGGCGGTGATGATATTTTTGAGGGTCTGGGTAAGTAAGGCCACGTCTATGGGCTTGGAGAGGTGCCCGTTCATGCCGGCCGCGAAGCAGCGGTCGCGCTCGTCGGCGAAGGCGTGGGCCGTCATGGCGATGATGGCCAGATCCTTGTAGTCCGGGTTGGCTCTTATCCTTCTGGTGGCCTCAAAACCGTCCATGACGGGCATCTGCAGATCCATGAGCACCACGTCAAAGGGCTTGCCGTTTTGGGAGTCCTTGAGCTTCTCGATGGCCACCATGCCGTTTTCAGCGACGGTCACGTCCAAGCCCATCTTCTGCATTAGCGATCTGGCAACTAGGACGTTCACCTCGTTATCTTCCACCAAGAGTATGCGGTGGCCTACCAGCTCGTCGTCCATCTTCACCGGGGTCTTCTTGCTCTTGGCTACCTTCTGGGTCTTGGGTTTTTTTAGCTCCTCTTCCACCTTTTTCTGGGTGGCGAGATCTACTTGGAAGAGGCAGTTGAAGGTGACCGAGGTCCCCGACCCCAGCTCGCTTTCAATGGAGATGTTACCACCCATCAGTTCCACCAGGCGCTTGGTGATGGTGAGGCCCAAGCCCGTTCCCCCGTACTGGCGGGTGATGGAGGTGTCGGCCTGGGTGAAGGCCTTGAATAGCTTCCTGGTCTGCTCCTGGCTCATGCCAATACCCGTGTCCATTATCTCGAAAATGATGTCGAGCTTATCCGGATTAGTGGGGGCTTGGTCCTTGGGGGCATTGAGGATCTCTTGTTGTGTTTGCTCTTCCTGGGACTTTTGGCTTCTGGTCTTAATGGTGATGGAGCCTTTTTTGGTGAACTTGAAGCTGTTTCCCACAATGTTTATAAATACTTGGCTTAGTCTTAATGGGTCTCCAATTAGATAGTCGGGAATCCCCGCTTCTGTATCAAATATTAAGGCGATACCCGTCTTCTGGATGCGCTCTTTGAACATCATCTCAATATCCGCGAGGGTCTTGGAGAGGGTGAAGGGGATATTCTCCAAGGTCATCTTCCCGGCTTCCACCTTCGAGAAGTCTAGGATGTCGTTTATTATACCTAAAAGGGCCTGCCCTGAGCTGTGGGCGTTTTCAGCGTACTCGGTCTGCTGGCTGTCCAGCTTGGTCTGGAGTAGAAGATGGGTGAGCCCAATGATGGCGTTCATGGGGGTTCTTATCTCATGGCTCATGTTGGCCAAAAATTCGCTTTTGGCCTTGGAGGCCGCCTCGGCCTGGCTGATGGCCCGGGTGAGGGCCGTTATGTCCGAGAGGATCATGATGACGCACTCGTCGGTTAGGTTCTTGGCCGTGGCCTCGCCCGCCCTCTTCAGCTTCAGAGAGTAGCAGATCCTCTCCCCGTTTTCATCTATGAAGGAGGTTTCCAGCTGAAAGGTCTCCCCGTTTATGCCGTCCTCCCCAAAGAGATGGCTGATCTCCGGAGGCTCCTCGGCTCTAACCCCGCTGTCGCCATTAACCATGGTCTCCAAGAGATCCATGCCCTCGTGGTTGAGGTTGTGGGTATCCAAGAGCTGCTTCATGGCTATGTTTTGGTAGATGGGATGGCGATTGAGGTCGAAGAGGGCCAGGGCGTTGGGCATGGAGTCCAGATAGGAGCAGATGACGTCCATGGTGGTGTTGATGGAGCTAACTATGGAGTGGTAGTCGCCCTGGTGGGGAGCCGGGTCTATGCGGTGGTGGAGGGCGCCGGCCGAGGCGGCAAGCGTCAGGTCGGCTATGTCGTTTATCATCTTGTGCACCGAGTCGGCCATGGTCTGGTAGGCCGTGGCCAGGCGGCCTATCTCATCGGTGCGTTTGGAGTAGGTGGTTAGCTCCGGGTTGTTGAAGTCTCCGGATGCGTTCTTGATGGCATTTTCAGTTATGAGGTGGAGAGGATAGGTGATGATGTTTCTTAAGAAGATGCGGTAGAAAAAGGCGAAGATGATTATGAAGAGAAAGGTGAGGAGAAAGCCAGTTACATCAGCCTGGCGCACGGGCGCCAGGAAGTCTGACTTGGAAACCATGATGCCCAGGGCCCAGCGAGTGCCCCTTATGGGGGCGTAGCTCACGAACATGGGCCCCTCCAGGGTCTCAAGCGAGGTGGAGCCCGTGCCACCACTGTGCATGTTGCCAATGACTTGTTCAATGGCGCTGTCTTCACCTATGGTCTCAAAGATTGTCTGGCGGCTGTAGACCTTCCCCTGGTAGATGGAGGCCATGAGCACGCTGTCCTCGTTTATGATGAAGGCCGAGCCCTTGGAGCCAATGGAGAGGCGGGTGATTATGCCGTAGAGCGTGTCGTAGGAGTAGGCGCCTATGAGGTAGTAGTCGGATTCCTGGTCGTGGACCAGCTGGTCCGAGCTCCACACCGGGATGGCCATGCTAATCTCGAGGCCGTGGTCCCCCACCGAGGTGTCCTCTATGACCACGTTGTGGGTGAGCTTGAGGAGTTCCCAGAGCTTTTTGTCCGTGACCCTGGAGGGCGAGCTGGAGGAGCCGGCTATGAGGCTACCCGTGTTGTCATAGAGTCCCAGCCACACGAAATCTATGGCCTGCATGGTGCGGTCTATGACCTTCTGCTTGCCCTTGGCAGCCACTGAGCTACTTCCCAAGACGCTATTGTTGCGGATGAGGTAGAAACGGTCCACCAGGGTGTGCAGCTGGGCCTCCAGGTCCTGGGCCGCCGAGTGGGCCATGGGCTGGAGCACGTTGAGGAAGATAGTTTCGGTAAGAGAATTCATGAAATAGGTCATCATATAGACCAGACCTGTGGTTAGGGCCATAACCACCAGGACAGTCACCACCAGTATCCTGGTGGCGATGCTTTTCTGGGTCTTTATGCGAGCCTTGAGGCGCATCCTCTGGATGCGCTCTTTGTCTTTACCTATGGTTTCCAGAGTGTAAGACCTGTATCAGAGGTCTCCCGGAAAATAATTTTCCGGGAGTTTGACGTAAGTGATGGATTTATCGTTTCGTTGGGAGTTGGAAATGGCCTTGGCGGCTAGGGTGGTGAATATCTGGTGCATCCTTTTGGCCCCTGAGATGGGCTGGATGCGGCTCGCGTCCTGGAGTGTCAAGAGGGCGCTCTGGTAGGCTATATAGCTCTGGGTGGCCCTGGATCCGTGCTTGGTGTTGGCCTCCAGCTGGAAGTCCATGTCCCAGGAGCGGCGGAAGCCGCTCAGGTTGGTGGCGTCGAACTCCACTATGGTGATCTGGCCGTTGTTCACGTAGATGGTCAGATAGTCCTTCCAGGAGTCCGGGCCGAAACTATCCGCCTGGGCCGTGAAAAAACCGTCATGGAGATTGTTTTCCTTGCTTGTGCAAGCGGCTGCTATTGAAAATACAATAGGGAGCGTCAAGAGTAGCCAAATAATATGGACTCTCAGGTGAAAGCTTTCTCCAGGGCCTAAGGCTCTTGGGTCAGAAGTCGTAGTCATCCATGTTTTCCAAGGTGAACTCGGTTCTCTGGGGAAGGAGCACCACCCCGGAGTTGGGGGCCGTGTACATGGTGGGATCCAAGACCGTGTTGGGCATGACCTCCAGCATGCCAATTTCTGGAATCTCCACCATCTGCCCCACGTTCAGTTGGTTACCGCTGGCCAGGTAATAGGAGATGTAGCAGGCCATGGCCCCTTGGATCTGGCAGTCCCAGAGGCCCCATCTGTCTATGATTCCCTCCCGGCAGAACTCTTTCATGGCATTGGGCGAGGCGAAACCCGTGACCGAGATGTCCTGGGCGTTCTTGCCCGCTTCCTTTAGGGCCTGGGCCTGTCCAGGTAGCGAGGTGGAGTCGTTGCAGATGATAAGGTCTATGTCCGGGTGCTCCTCTAGGATCTGCTTTCCCACGCTCAGGGCCTTTTCTGGGTCCTGCTCGCTGTAGTAGTTTTCCGGGTTGACATTCTCCCAGTTGGGGAAGGCCGTCTTTATGTACTCCTCCCCGGCCACCCTCCAGGAGTTCTGGTCGGCCACGGAGGCCTGGGAGTAGTGCCAGGCGTACTTGATCTTGTCCGTGGAGGGGTTCTTGCCCCTTTTGATCAAGCTCTTGGAGCCCATTTCCACCAACATCTTACCCAGCTGCGATGGGGTGCCCTGGGAGACCATGATTAGCCTCGCGTCTCCGGAGACATCCGAGTCCCAGGTGGTGACCACTATCCCAGCCTGGATAGCCCGCTTCAGCACATCGTCCAAGGCGGTCTTGTTAAGTGACGAGATGGAGATGGCGGAGACGTTGTCTTTGATGGCCTTTTCCACCACGGCTATCTGGTCCGGCACGTTGGCCTCGGGCGATCCGCGGTACTCCACCCTGAAGCCGTGGCGCTTGGCGAATTCCTGAGCCCCCTGGTTGGCTGACTCGAAGAAGGCGTTTCCGGTTATCTTGGGGATAAAGATAACGACGTTATCTTTAGCCGGACCCTTTTCCGCGCCGGAGCCTTCCTTGGGGTCGGATCCGGAGCAGCCGGGGATTAGGAAGAGAGACATGAGTAGACATAGTGTCAAAAGTTTTTTCATCATGTGGCAACCATGGACGGGATAACAGCGTTCACTGATAGCCCGTAAGAATATAGTTAATTCGTCACAATTAAAACTAAATCAATATATTTAAATTTTATGGGTATAGATATGGGATATTTTTTATAATATGGATAGGAAGTTCAACAGTAATATAAATATTATTGGCGTCAAATTTTTGCCAAGCCGGCTTAAAGCTTAGGCCAAACAAGGGTAAAAGGGGTTTTTAGCCCACGCGGATGAGCATGACTTGGGGATGGGCTTAAATTATAGTAGTCCTTTTTAACATAAATTTTGTACAAAATAAAGCACAGTTCTCGCTGTGTGAAAAAGGCTTATTTTTACGGCCAAAGGCCTAAGTCACTTGAAGATCTAGGCGAAAGCCGCACCGTGGTCCGCCCAAGAGTGCTTTTTTCCAGCGTCCTATGGAGCGTTTTAGGGAGCGCCTTAAGGGGTGCTAATTATAATATGTGCGATTCTGAAACATAAAGCTTTTTCTTGCATTGTGGAATAATATTCTATACAAATTAAACTAAACTTTAGCCAAAAAAAGAGAGCTCCAGGGATCGCTGGGGGAGGCGATTTTTGATTTTTTTCCTATCTTAATATTTTTTTCACATATTTTGTTTAAGATAATTTTTTTTGGGTATTTTTTTCATGTATTTTGTTTAAGATATTTTTTCACGTCTTTTTAGGTAAGATATTTTTTTTATATCGTTTTTTATTTTTATGCAACACGACAATTACATAAAACATTTAAATCTAAAAGGTGGAGTTCATAATGAAATACCTCGCACACGGGTTTGCAAACATTTTTAATTTCGAGGGAAGGGCTAGCCGCAAGGAGTTCTGGTTTTACACTATACCGGCGTTTATCATACTTTATGTTATTATCATAGTTTGCCAGTTTTTCTTCGCGTTTGTTAAGGGAGTTATTTTTGGGGGATCCTGGAGTTTATCCGCAGTTCACTATGTGATTTCTATCGCTATGTTTACGGTATTATTTGCTGGGATCTTTTGCCGGAGACTGCACGATATTGGAGCTACCGGATGGCTAGCCATAGCCTGCCTGGTAATATCCATTATTGGCTTGATTGTAGGCTTCATACCCAGCGATGGGCCCAACAAGTACGGGGAGTCGGCTCCGCGTTTTTAACGCTTTCTCTTTTAGATTTCCTAAATTCGCTACTTTTTTTCTAGGTTTGTCTTGGCTAGTTTTAGGGTAGTAATAGGGGAGTATTAGGGTAATATTAGTTTTAGGATAATTATAATTTTAGCCATATATGGTAGTTTCCCTTAAGTTTTTTGGGCTTTTGGGAAGGGCAGAGAATTTTTTTAGCTCTGAAATGGAGCGAGTAT
Source organism: Deltaproteobacteria bacterium (assembly GCA_031278795.1). The sequence goes on from JAITJT010000119.1 coordinate 7,256, forward strand.
AATAAGCCTAATTTTTGGGAAAAGTCGCTATATAATTTTTTTTATGTAAAAAAAACTTGACTTACCGAATTTTTACTGCGATATTGTTACTGAGAACGACATAGTATTACTGTAAACGAAAAATTCCTGCCTTGGGTTAAATAGCGTTGTTACTTTGATGGAGTTAAAAATTGGCCTTCCTAACGATTCATAAAGTCAGAAATGACTTCTATATTTGCGGAAATAGGACGGAGAGGGAGAAGGGCGGAAACGTTCCCATGCGTGTCGCCACGTGCTTGGGGATAATCGACCCGGTCACTAAAAATCCTGTCTTCAATGAGCAGTTTGTACCGTGGATGAAGGCTAATCATTTACCCATTGAGAAAGCTTTGAAAAAATTAATGGAAGAAAATGAAAAATATAATTTTTTACATTTATCTTCTAACCCTAAAGTAACACAAAGCGAACCCATTGTTTCTCCAAGCGATTCGATAGGAAAAGTTGAAGATTCGACTTTATTAAATATTGATGGTGTTGTTGAAGAATTAAAAAATAGCGAATATAAGTTAATTGGGGCATCACATTTGCTGAGGAATATTTTTGATCAGATTGGTCTCACTCCCATACTGCAAAAATCTTTTCCAAAGTATTGGCGACTGCTCATGTCTGTGGCCATGTTTTTCGCGGTGAATGATGAAGAGTTAATGTATGGGAAATTTTTTGAAGATTTCTTTGATGACTTAAGCTCCCCTGAAGATTTTACACCTGAAAACATAAATTCCCTCTTTGCTTCCATGACCGAGGAGAGCATACAATCGTTTTATAAAAAATGGTTTAAGCATGTCAAAGAATCGGATTTTATAGCGTTTGGCACAAATAATTTCACGCCGTACTCTAAAATACTCGCGAATGAAGAGTTTAGGCACCCAAAACAAGAGACCGACTCATTATTGAATCATTTTAACGTTTCCTGGCTTTTTGGTGAAAAGACAGGGCTTCCCATAATTTGTTCTGATTATAATGGCCTTACCAATGATATACAACCTTTCATACGAAGTGTTACCCAACACGACTTTTTAACGGTAGACAATGTTAAATTTGTACTCGGTCCAAGAATGTATACTCAGGTAAATATCAACTATATGCTTAAAGTAGACGCGAAATTTATCGTCTGCATGTCAAGTGCAATAAGATTAAAAAAAGATTTAATTCGCACTAGTCACAGAATTATCGATAATAAGAATTTTTCTGTAACGTATCTGAATAATAACTTGTATGGAGTGACTAGAGCTGTCTTTTGGGAGGATAAACCATATCTCTGGGCGCATGTTTTTATTGATCCAAATAAATGCCTGGAATATCAAAACCAACTTCAAGAGAGCTTTTCTCAATTATTAAAAAATACGGTTAAGTATCCATCTGATCCTGTTGATGATGAATATCTTAATTATATAACCCCAGAAGAGCTTGCGAATATGGTTTGTGGCACTGTGGCGATGAAGAGGAAACAACTATTGGCAAGTGCTATAAAAAAAGTCGGGTGGTCAATATATTTAAGTAATTATATAAAGGATACCACTCAAGCTTTACATGTCTATAGACAGCGTGATATCGCGGAAAAAGCTTGTGATATCTTGAAAAACGTAACTCGTGAAAAAAATATAACGATTCGCACTAAAAGTCATTATTCCAGCTCATTATTTATTACCTTCCTTTCCTTGGTTTTATTATCGAGGGTTAATAAAGTTATGATCGAAGAAAAGCTATATCTTCGCTATACTCTGGAAGAATTATTTTTAAAATTGAAGTCTGTGAAAAGAATAAAATTTAAAAATTCCATAATATATCAAGACATACCCTATGAAGTTATAGATATTTTCCAAAAATTTAATTGCCCTTGTCCTGTGGATTCCCTATAAACTAAGTTCACGAAAGAGTGCCGTTCAAAGCGCTTTTAGAGAAGAGCGCCCAAACAAATAGCCCTTTAAATTTTTTCGTGTTTACGCTCTTTAGACACAAAAAAAGCCCTGCCTTTGAGGCGGGCTTTTTTTTACTAAAGTGTTAACAAGGGTGTTAATTTGGGTGTTAATTTGGGTGTTAATTTGGGTGTTAACTTGGGTGTTAATTTAGAAAATGGGGTAGGGCGACTTTTTAGTGCCTGGAGTCGCCACCGTCATGGGTTTCTTTTTTGACTTCTTCCACGTCCAGAACGGTGATGGTGGGGCCGCCATCACCCGTGTACGCGGGCTCCTGGGGGTTCTTCCTCTTAATCCCCAGCATGCTGAAGATGTTGAATTTACCCTTCAAGCGGTGGCGGAAGCGCCAGACATGCTCAAAGAGCATCTCCACCAAGAACATTCCGGCCATGACGTGGAATTTTTTCTGACGCAAGAATCCGGAGGCCAGAACCGAGATTATGGCTATGATGAGCCCTATGGTCTCATTTAAGGTCTTGTCCGGGTCCTTGTCGCAGGGAGGCTTTTCCAAGGTGATGGTGGGCCCATCCGCTATGGTTTTGAGGGCCTCGGGGTCGAGTTCACCTAGGACCTGGGCGCATTTGTCCAGATCCAGCTCTTCGGGTACGTAAGTCACGAGGATGGAGCCAGTGTGGACGTTGTGTTCCACCTGGCTCACCCCGGTTAAGGATCTTAGCTTATCCAGTGGCAGGGCGGGGTTTTTGAAGCTTTTGTCCCTGAGCCTGACCCTACCCCTAGTTGAACTGACGATCATAGATTTGTAGCCTTCTTTAAGTCTTCTGAATTTGCGGCGAGGCTTGTGTCCTTGGCCTCCGTGAGGGCCAGCTTGGGCGCGAGGCGCTCGGAGGGTTTGAGAAAGGGCTTGGAAGCCCGCCAGGCCACCAGGATGGTGGTGAAGTTGTGGAGGAAGGAGGTCAGTCCAGCTCCAGCCAGGCCCAGGAGGCCTAGGCTCAGGTAGAAGGTGTTGGCGACCACGATTATCCAGTAGTTTTCCCGGGTGCGTCTCATGGTGCGCTCGGAGAGCGTTCTGGCCACGGGTAGGGCATCCAGGCGGCCGTTTAAGAGCTGCACGTTGGCGACGTCCTTGGCCAGTTCCGAGCCGTCGGAGAGGGCCACGCCCACGGACGCCAGGGAAAGGGCGGCTGAGTCGTTGAGGCCGTCGCCCACCATCATTATCCGGTGGCCCGCCTCTTCCATCTCCTTTACGCAGTTGGCCTTGTCGTCCGGAAGGAGCTGGGCCCTGAAGTCATCAAAGCCAATACTTTGGGATATGTTCCTGGCGGTGGCGGTTAGGTCCCCGGTGAGCATGACAGTGTGTTTTATGCCCTTCTGTTTCAGTTCCGCCAGGGTTTCCTTGGCATGATAGCGCACCTGATCTGAAATAACAATGATAGCCGTAAGGAAGTCCTCCACGGCCAAATAGATCATGCTCTGGCCCTGGTCGGCCACTCTTTGGGAGACGGCCTCGGCCTCCGGGGTCATGGGAACCTTCTCGTCGTCCACCACGAAGTGGTGGCTTCCCAAGAGCACCTTTTTACCCTGCCAGGTGGTGGATATGCCGTGGGCCACCACGTAGTTGACCTTGGTGTGCCTCTCCTCTTCGTGGTGGAGGCCCTCTTTCTTGGCCTGGTTCACAACGGCCCTTCCCACCGGGTGCGGGAAGTGCTCCTCCAGGCAGGCGGCCAGCCTCAAGGCGTCCTCCCGGCTGAAGACCTGGTGGACACCGTCTTGGAAAGTAATCACCTCGGTCACCTGGGGCTTGGCCTCGGTTAAGGTGCCAGTCTTATCGAAGACGCAGGTGTCGGTTAGGGAGAGCTCCTCTAGGTACCTGCCACCCTTGATGAGTATGCCCGACTCGTTCCCCTCCTGCATGGCCGAGAGCACGGCCACCGGGGTGGAGAGCCTGATGGCGCAGGAGTAGTCCACCAAGAGGGCGTTACCGGCCTTGGCCAGGTTCCTGGTGATGAGGAAGGTGGAAAGGGCCAGGAGGAAGTTGAAGGGCACGATGGAGTCGGCCATGCGCTCGGCCCGGCCTTGGAGTCCGGACTTGGAGGCCTCGGACTCCTTGATGTACTCAATGATGGAGCGGATCCTGGTGTTGCCGCCAACCTTGGTGGCCCTCACCACAATCTCTCCCTCCTCCACCGTGGTACCGGCAAACACCGCCCCACCGTTTTCCATGTGCACCGGAAGGGGCTCGCCCGTCATGGTGGCCTGGTTCACCGCGGCCACGCCATCCTCCACGATGCCGTCCACCGGAATCAAGCCTCCGGCGGAGATGACGACCCGGGAGCCAATCACCACTTGCGACTCCGGGACAAGGACCTTCTTCCCCTCCTTGTCCAAGATCCAGACCTTCTCCTCCTGGCCCTTGAGGCTGTGGAAGAGGCAGGCCAGGCTTCTCCTGCGGGTCCAGCACTCCAGATAGTCCGAGAGCGCGTAGAAGAAGAGCAGGGTTCCGGCGGATTTGAAATCCAACCTCAGATAGCAGACCATGAGGGCCGAGGCGTCCAGAACCTCCACGTCCAGGGAGTTTTTCCAGAGAAGGTGCTTAAGGCCCTTAAGGACATAGGGGACGGCGTTGTAGATGGCCCAGGCTATCCTTATGGTCCTCGGGAGGAAGACAATCTTGAGAAAGGTCGTGTAGATGGGGTTGAAGGGCATGGGAAACTCTTCCCCCATGTTCAAGGTCTTTTCCTCAAAGCAAGAGATAGGCGCGTACGGGCCCTTTTCAAAGGCCAGGATCGCATCTATGAGGTTCTTACGCCCCACCTTTCCCTTGTCGTAAATGACTAGCAGACTTCCCGTGAGGCGGGAAAAGGAGATGAACTTTACCTCTCCGCTCTTCATCACGCTGCTGGCCAGGCGTTCAAAGTCCGCCGGCCCCAGATCCTGGGGCCGGAATCTGAGTCTGAGCCTGCCGTTTATATCTGAGAGTACTTTGCCGTTCATAAGTCTTTCACGCTCTTTTAGGCGTTTTCGCTCCCTTCGCTTTTGACTTGGCGATCTTGGGCTTTTTGGTCGGACTCGGCGACTAGGTCGGTGATATTCTCCTTGGCCAGCTCCGCCAGGGTCTCAACCTTGCGCTTGGCTGTGATGCCATAGCTTAAGACGGTCGTGGCCGTGTCGCGCACGAAGGTCGGGCGCTTGGTGAAAAAGCTGGTGGTGATTGCTCCTGCGACTAGTCCGATACCAAAGGTGATGATCTTCCATTTTGTCATTTTTTAAAGCTCCTTCTCGTGTATATGGTCATATTGTTAAAAACAACTGACAAAAAAAACGGAATATAGAGTTCAGGGCCTTCTGTCAGGCTGAAATCTCTGCGTTGAAAACCGTTTTAGAATTTAACACTTGAAAGGCTCTATTGCAAGCAAATTTTAAAGAAATGTAAAGTATTTTTGTTGACACAGAATCTGAACTGGTGTTTCATGGCTATGCATGAGGGGTTAAGGTAGAAAACAGTTAGGTATAATAGGAAATAATCCCGATCGATAGCTTGTTAATTTAGAAGAAAGAGATCGTTTTTTCTAAGAAAAAAAGAGCTGTCAAAATAATATCCATTGCTTAAAATAACACTGAAATCTTAACTAAGAGGGGCCCTTTCGGAGGTCTTTTCCTTAATCTGGAGGCCAAAACTCCCCGTGGGAGTTAAAATTTTTCAATTTTTTTTCTCCCTTGGGCTTATGTAGATCCTAAGTGGAAAAATGCCCTTAAATTCAAAAAGTAATTTGTCAAAATATTATGCTGCAAGATCTGTTGCCAAAAATTAAAATATGGCGTATAAGGCAAGGATTTTCTGGAATATGGCCAGGGGACTCCACCGCATTGGCCTTATGAAAGATGTTAAATTAGCAAAAATACAAGGCTTTTGCAAAGTTTTTTTTGAGCTCATAAATATTGGTGTTATTTTAGGAGGAGGGCCAAGGCCTCTCTATGGACATATTTTTCCAAATAATGATGAGTCAAAGATCCATTTTTATCGCATCTTTAAAAACATAAAAAGCTTGGGGAACCCCCTCTTTTTATTTTTATTAGCCGCGTATTTATTGGCGCGCCTCAGTATTTAATTTTTTAATAATGTGCATTCCGCCAAAAGCCATAAAAAAGATAAGATCCTTATGGCATACGCTAAATTAATGAAAAACTTGTATGATATTTGTTTAAAATATTTCTCTTATCATGAAAATTTTTTTTTTGCGATAGCCAAAGTTTATCTATCTAGACGATTATTTTTTTAGGCATAATTGTTAGGAAAAAATGTCTTGTTTAGGGGAGTTAGGATCTTATTTTACTGATGAATTTTTAGGAAATATTTAAGAAAAAAAACCGGAATAGGTATGAGCCGCAGAGGCAAAAAGGATACATTAGTATCTATAATTATCTATAAGATTATATAATATGATAATCTTATATTGACAAAGTATAAACATATATAAATATAAGGACGGAGTTTAGATGGCGCTCAGAGGGGCTTAGCGTATTCTTGACGCGCCTCAATTATTTTTGATGGTGGAGGAAAACAAAAAAAAGCATCTCTTTATACTTAGAAAAAAATGTCAAAGGGTGCGCACAAGCTAGTATTTAGGGATTTTTTTGAATGTTTTCGTAAAAATTAATGTTTCTCATTTTGACAGAAACGTTAGGGAAATATCTTAAATTTGATGCTTTACG
>JAITJT010000148.1 GCA_031278795.1 Deltaproteobacteria bacterium
GACCAAATAGGCCTCTGCTTTGTGCTCAATGATCCCAGAAACATAAATCGCCACTTTTCCCTATACATAAGAGGCGATTTAGACGAGCCAGAGGTTAGCAATGTTCTGAACAGCTTGGTAAGGCACTCCTACGTGGAGAGGAATGAGCTGGATTGATCTTCTTGTTCCTCCTCTTCTTCTTTAATTCGCTTAAATCCAATTGGACACACTCAAGATGACCGTAAAACACCTCATACCTATCCTTCTCCTATCCGCCCTTTTCGCAGGCACGGCCCTGGCCCAGAGCGCGCCCCAGAACCAGAGTCCCATAACCAACGAGTCACTGGATCTAGAGAGAAAGACCCGGGAGATGGCCGTGATGGTGGAGAAATCCACCGTATTCGTGATGGTGGTGAACGGTTCTGTTCTTAAGAACTACGGGACAGGCTTTATAGTAGCGGACGGCTACATAGTGACTTCCGGCTGCCTCTTCTCCAACGCGACTACAAACGAGAAGATCTTCATCCTCAATAACCTCATAAAACTCACCCAGGCGGAGATTGTGAAAGTGGAGTGCGGCGGAAAGGAGATAGGTGACCCAAACCTCGCCCTCCTCAAGTTTCAGCCGCCCCAGGGAGCGCCTATCCAGCCCCTCACCTTCTCCAACGAGGAGTACGTAAACTACTGGGTGGCGGCCTGGGGCTACCAATCCGGAATAGTGGAGCTGGACAAGAACTTCCAGTGCCTTGAGGAGATGAAGACCGGCTGCTTGAAGGCCCCACCTGTGGCCGCCACCAATGGAGAGGTCTATCTCATAGACGGAAACGTCATCTGCCACACGGCCCAGATTGACAGCGGAAACTTTGGCGGGCCCTTGGTCACGGGAAGCGGAAAGGTAGTGGGCATAAACAGCTGGAACAACAACCCCACGGACGAGGCCCTGGAGGACAGCTTTCCCGTGGGTCTAGCCATTCCCTCCAGTACGGTCGTAAGCTTCCTCAAGGAAAACGGTGTCACCCCCAAGGTGGACAAGGACAACTTCCCGATAGAGGTAGCGGCCGCGCAAAGCCCGCCCAGCCCAGCGCCCGCGCCAGTTACTAGTGAAAACATCCCGGATCCGGAAAAGACCCAGGCCGCCGCCAGCCGCGAGATGGACCTAGGTAGCTTCAAGCTAAATATCCCGGTGGGCTGGAGCATCCTGGAGAGCTCCCAAGATTCCATACTGATAGTGACTGACGATGGAGTCACCACCATGGCGGTTATCTCCAACCGCAATGACGGAAAAGACATTTTGGAAATCGCCAAGGCCTACTCCAAGGCGGCCGATGGAAACGAGCCAGAGGGCACGGCGTCGGTCTCAGGCCTTTACTCCTTTGAATTTGACAACAACGGTAAAGATGCCTTGGCCTTTGTCTTCCCCTGGAAGCAAGACAAGCATTTCCTGGTCTATATCTCCGGAAACATGTCAAACCCCGATGTCTACACCATCCTGAACAGCCTCATTGACGGATTGGCCTGATAGCGCCCCCTCTAAAAGAAAAAGCTCCATGTTTCCATGGAGCTTAAGGCTTAATTTGGATAAAAATTACACAGTCTCACTAAAGAAAAAATATTCCTAGGCCACCATTATGCACTGGGCCATGTTGGGCTCAAGGCTAATCTTTGAGCACCCCACTGACACCAAGACCCCGGCAGGCCCCTTGGTTATGAGCTTGATGGGAGCCCCAGGAAAGAGTCCCATGGAGCAGAGGCGACACTCCAGAGACCTCTCGGTCTTTATCTTCTTCACCACCCCTGGTTTTCCAACCTTAAAATCTAGAAGCTTACAACCCATTTGCCGCTCTTCCCCTTCCTTTAAAGTATTTTCACCCAGATTCTAAATAACACTGTTGTCTAAAACCCGTGCTTTTGCTGGACAATACGTCCTGTTGAATCAGTATATGCAACTGATTCTCATTAATGTTAGCGCAATGAGTCTGCAAAATCTAGAGCCACAATTAAGATAAATCAAATTTTTATAAAATATTATCTTAAATTATAGAATAATTTAGCTAAAAACAGTTGATATTTATCAAATAAGAAATAATTGATGTAGCGCGATTGTTGATTTTTTTGTGAAAATCAAAAGATTTTTCCATGGAATAATCCATAATCTTGCTCTTTGCTGAAAAGCCTGAAGATTTTAAGGAAAAGGTGAAAAAGCCAACTTTAAAAGGGGCTTCAAAACATGGTATAGCGGGGGAGATTACGCCAAAGTCTAGCCTATGTTGGGCATCTTAAAAATAAATATGGAATATGTAGAAAAAAAGCTTGACAAACATCAAAGAAAAGTATAAATTGCAGTTTCAATTGTTAATCTTTAGTCAAATTGCTCGATAACGTGCATAAAATGGACATTCTTGGTGTTTTTGGAATCAATGGAAACTTTCAGATTGTCAATTTGGACTAATATCATTTAAATCAAGGTTAGAGATTGCGTAGCTATTTCCTCAAGTGATCTTCTAAATCAAATTACAGTAATATGCTGATATCTTATCAGATGATCGTAAAGTGAAAATTGGCGTCGCATTAGGCTTAGACTGTAGATTGCGGTTTATAAATTTGAATTGCTAGCTGTGAAAGGCAATTTAGTTATTATACAAAATTTGCCGCAGAAGGATTTACAAGAAGGAAAAGGTATGTTTACGATCAATCAAGCTTACTCAATACTTGCAAATGAGCCAATGTTCAGTACTTGGAATTGCCATAGTATATCAACAACCAACGAATTAGTTTCAGCGCATTTATATTGTAATGATTGTGAAATACTGAAGACTTTTTGGGGGAAAGCATATAGCATAAATGAGGCGAAAGAATGTCTCGATAATGATGTGACTATTCTTATGGAAGATAAGTTTCGAAATATGGGATCATGTATTGATTACTCGGAAGTTGATCCTGATAAAGAGATTATAGATCAAAATGCATTACCTGTTGGGAATGTTTCTTTGATTAAACTAATTTGCCCTACTTGCAAAACAGTAATTTATCTAACATTCCATGCTGAGGCAAAAATAGAAAGAAACATAATTAAAGAGAAAGGTATTTGCTCAGATTTATACTATCGTATTACTAAAATAGGAGAATATCCAAACCAGGAAACAAGCCGTCTAATGCTATTAGACAAGTACAAAACCAGATTTCCAACTGAGTACGATTTTCTCGTCAAAGCGGCGAGATCCTTCTATCAAGGCCTTGGAGCCGCGGCCATGCTCTATATGCGAAAGGCATACGAAACGTTGGAAAACGCTATTCTTGACGAAGCTGGAATAACAGCGAAATCACATAAAGAAGGAATAATACTCGCTCATAAAGAAAAAAACATTATCCCTACTCGTATGAAAGGCAAAGTCAGCGCTTTATATGGAGAGTTCAGCAAAATCGTTCATGGCGACCTTGACGAGGAAGGGCTCACTAAGTTTGAGGATTTTCGTAAGTTGTTTCTAAAAGTATTAGATAAAATAATTATAAATGAGCGTAGAGAAGCACGCGCGGCGAAATTACTTCATGATAAAAATAGGTGAAATCGCAAGATGTGATAATATTTTAATTTACAAATCAGTGTAGTAAGTTATGGTTTATTAAAACCCGTATCAGAGCTTGTTCATTTGAATAATCTCTTGAAATACGGTATACCAGTTCAAGTTAACTTATTACAGAAAAACTAAAATATGGTCAAGATTGTCAGAAGCACATCTGAAATAACTAAAAAATTGGCATCTTATAAAACAAGCTCTCAGGATTGTGGGTTTAGCGAAAGTTCTAAAGTGAAAACAGCGTTCGACCGGGTGCTTTCTCTCCGTACTATTGAGATCCGGCCCTTAGTGAAACTCAATCATTCAGCGAACCATACTTATAGATATAATTTTGGCCAGCATACTGTCTATTGAGAAAACGATAGCCAGTTTTTGCTTTTCTTTAGTTGAAGGCTTCAAACAAAAGCGTCTTGAAAGCTAAAGTATTG
>JAITJT010000158.1 GCA_031278795.1 Deltaproteobacteria bacterium
GCCCAGCGTCCAGCGTTTAGATGTGTGGTAAAATCTTCTTATTTTTCCTAAAAACTCTCAAGAAACTCTCAAAAACCCCCCAAAAAACCCACAAATATATCTTGCAAAACTCTTAAAAATATCTTAAAAAGCTCCCCAGAACCCCTCAAAAGGCTCTTTAAGCTAAAGATTTTTTTGACAAACCCTTCGCTAAACATACATAATAAGCTTGTTTTCGCCTTCATAATATAACTTGAGCCTTGCTCACTAATGGTTAAGGAATGTTAAAAACATTGTTCCAGCCCTTCCACCTGGCGTAATTAGCCATAGCGCCCCCTGGCGTAATTAGGCTTAGCGCCGCGGCGGGCGTGAAGATTATTTTCAAAATCTTAAAGTTTTTTTAACATAGATTCGTTTAAGCCATAAAAATGGATTATCTTGGCTGGATCCAGGCTGATTCCAGCGGAAAACTTAAAAAAAATAAAAAAAATTTTGAGAGACGTAAAGAAATATTTATTTTTTGCAAATAAACTTACCCAATTGGGTAATGTTTGTGAGAGAAAAAAAACTTGAAAGAGTTTTGGAATTTCTAAGAAATTTTCTTCTTAAACTTGAGTTTTATGAGTGTTTTGTTTGTAATTTAGGTCTAATTAGCCTTATTTCACACACCCCTGTTGGAGGATTGCCCCTGTTTTTAGCTCTCCGGCCCTCCGCAAGGGTGGATCTAAACAAGAGCCGGAGACCACCATGAAGCTCCAAAAGGCGCGAAATTCAAAAAAATTTATCAATAAGATTGACATATTGGCTTTTGTCCTTTATTCTAGTTTTTGACGATCTTGATAGCCCGAAAATGGCTAATGTCTGAAACTGTCTCCTCATGGTGCGTTTTCAGGTCTTTTGGAAAAGAAAAGCCTTAAAAAAACCATAATGCCTTAGCCCTGGGCCTCCACGGCCATCCGGGCCATGTTTTCTCGCCTTATCAATGGGAAGCCTACATATTTTTCAACTTTTAAGTGGTAAATTATCCGTCTAAAAACGCTTCCCCTAAAAAAAGAAACATAAATGTCTAATTGATTGAATGAATTCTCGTTCTCTTTTCAACTTTAGGCGCCTTAGATAATTGCCCGGGCTTTTCGCCTAAGCCCGCCATGGCGCCTCCTTCCTGGGCTCTTTCAGGTCCAGGGAACTTGGAACGGGAAAATCTCGGGTCTCATGGGTAAAACCAGGCACGGCCTTCCACATTCTTAAGCAAAGCTAAGACAATTGAAGGAAGAACAGGCGCTGGGAAGCCCCACCAGTGGTGGAAGCCCACCCAAAGCCCCCTAAAATATGGAATAAGCCTCCTTTCAGGCTTTTAGGTTTTGAGGGCTCCGCCGGTAATTGGCGGTGAAATCCCGCTTTCCATTAATTATTTGGTTAGTTAGGAGCGTTTGAGAGAGTGTTAACTAGGGCGAGTTCACACAAGCCGCAGAGGCGGCCCTTGAGCCACAAGTGGCCATAATAGGCCGTCTTTCCCGTGCGGATGGGTGTTTAGCCCCACACATTTAACTTATCAATTGTCTGTGGCAAGTCCACAAAATTAAATTTGGCGGCAAAGACCGCAAAAATAAGCGGCAAAGACCGCATAAAAAAATTAATTTGGCTTTGAAACCAAGGAGCGTTTTTCTATGAAGTCAAAAATCTTGATCTTGGCAGCATTCGCTCTAGTACTGAGCTTCCCGTCCCTGGCTGCGGCCCAGATTGAACCGGAATCTCTACACTTAAGCATAATGGGCGGTGCCATATTTCCTGACCACAGCGTTCGCATGGACAACGGGGCTTTGGTGGGCCTCGGTTTGGGCTACAACTTCACCAAGAACTGGGGCATCGAGGGCTTCGGCCACTATGCCTTCAACCTGGACGACAAGGTCGACAGCCCAGATGAGATTGCCAACGACAACGACATCTTCATGGGCAGATTCAACGGAATCTACCACTTCCTCACCGACTACAACTTCGTGCCCTACTTCACCCTGGGCGTGGGCGCCATGAAGATCGAAGGCAATGACCGCGAGGATTACTCCTCCGCCTCAGCCAACGCCGGTTTGGGCTTCAAATACTTCTTCAATGAGGTTGTGGCCCTCCGTATGGAGGCTAATGAGGTTGTGGCCTTCAAGAAGGTCGACGGCAAGCGCTTCAGCGCCCCCTCGATCACGGCTGGTCTCACCTTCCAGTTCGCCCAGCCCACGGCCTGCCCCGATTCCGACGGTGACGGCGTCTGCGACGCCCTGGACAAGTGTCCTGGCACCCCGGCGGGCTATAAAGTGGACGCGGACGGCTGCCCCATCGCGGTCTCCATCACCTTGGACGTGAAGTTTGACTTCGACAAGTCCGTGGTCAAGCCGCAGTACAGGAGTGAGGTCCAGAAGGTCGCCGACTTCCTCAACCGCCATCCCGGCTCAACCGCCATAATAGAGGGTCACACCGACTCCAGAGGCTCTGACGCCTACAACCTGAAGCTCTCCGACCGTAGGGCCGCGGCTGTCCGCGACTACCTGGTCAACGAGTTCAACGTAGACCCGAGCAAGCTCTCCTCCGTGGGCTATGGCGAGACCAGGCCGATAGCCACCAACGACACCGAGGCCGGCCGGGCCGAGAACCGCCGCGTGGTGGGAGTCTTCACCGGCTCTGACGTGGATCAATAAGACAAAGCTTGGCTCGCGCTCGTGGCCGTAGGCATTTTTGAGCGCACAGCCTCCCTTTAACCAGCTGGAAAACCAGGGGCTCGCCCCTGGTTTTTCAGCTTTTAACCCCCAAAAGCTCTAAACTTATGCACCCTGTCTGGCAACTAGACCCCGTTTTTTTCACCATCCCCCTCATAGATAGACCCGTGAGGTACTATGGGATATTTTTCGCCATAGCCTTCTTACTTGGCTTCGTCCTCTACCGCCACCAGATAATGCGGGGAGGTGGCACGGACGACGAGGCGGTCTCCTTTATTATCCCGGGCTTCATAGGAACCGTTCTGGGGGCAAGGCTGGGGCACATCCTCTTCTACAACCTGGATCGCTTCCTCTCCGACCCCTTGTGGCTCTTCAAGGTCTGGGACGGGGGCCTGGCCTCCCACGGCGCGGCCGTGGGACTCTTTCTGGCCCTCTGCTACCAGGCGTGGAGGAAAAAGCGGCCCCTTTTAGACCAGCTGGACCGCTTCACCTTCTCGGCGGCCCTGGGCGCGGCCCTCATCCGTTTGGGAAACTTCACCAATTCCGAGATAGTGGGCAAGGTGGCCCCGGACAAGTCCCCCTTTGGGGTGATCTTCCCCCTCCACGACGGGCCCATGGCCCCGCCGCGCTATCCCACCCAGCTACTGGAGAGCGCCTTGGGGTTTTTTATCCTCATAAGCCTCTTTGTGGCGGATAGGCTCTTAGGTAAAGAAAAAAGGCCCCGGGGGGCCCTTGCCGCTCTCTTTCTCATGATGTATTTCGCCGGACGCTTCCTGGTGGAGTTTTACAAGGAGCGCCAGGGACCCTTTGACAATCTCCTCTTGTCCAGGGGCCAGATGCTCTCCATAATACCCTTCATTCTGGGGCTTGGGCTCTTAATCTACGTCCTTAAGAGGCGGGAAAAGGAGCCCTTTATTAGCTCAAGTTCCGCTGATAGGCCTAAGCTCTCCCCTGTGATACCCATGGAGAAGAGCCCGGGCCAGGGGCCCGGGCCAGCATCTAAAAAGAACAACAAAAAGAAGTAAGTCTATAGTAATGCTCATCTCACCCGTCAGGTTGCCCGGGCTATTTTACCGGGCCTTCATCAGGGATTTCGTCAGGATCTTTAGGGTACTAAGCCCCAAGGAGCGCCTGAAGTTCTATTTGGTCATTGCCATGCAGTTTCTGGTGGGCTTGACTGAGACGCTTACGCTACTGGTCATATCCCTTTTCGCGGTGGCTGTGGCCACCCCGGAGGCCGTCACCAAGAGCTTCGCCATCGCCAAGCTCTTGGAGATATTCCCAACGCTTACCTCTATATTTACGGATCCAAGGGCCCTGGTGGGCGCGGTGAGCGCCATCATGATAGGCATGGTCCTCATCAAGAGCCTGGTCAACCTCATGACCATAAAGATAGTCTCCAAGTTTGTGGAGAGCTGCAACAAGACCATCACCTTGGAGGTGGTGAGGCACTTCATCAACCGCGACTACCACTGGCACATGACCGAAGATAGCCAGACGGCTATATTAGGTATCTTTGATAGATACTATCTGGTGAGCTTCATAAACGCCACCTTGAACCTCTACGGAAACGTCATCACCTGCCTCATACTCTTTGTGTCACTTAGCATCCTAGAGCCGCTTTTAACCATAGTGGTGGTTTTGGCCTTTGGCTTATCTGGCTTGTTTCTCTATGGATCGGTTAGGCTCAAGCTGGACAAGGCCAGTAAGGCGGTCTTTGAGTCGGATCTGGAGAGTAGAAAGGTCTTGGTTAACCTCCAGAAGGCTATGCGGGAGATAGTTATCCACCGCCACCAGAAAGAGAGCATAAAGCACTACGAGAGTGTGCTTCAGAAGTCCTTCAGGCCCAGGGCCTTCATCGCCTTCTCCTCTTATATTCCTTCCCAGGTATTGGAGTTTGTGGGCTTCGCGACCATTGGCATTATGGTGATAGTCATGCTTAAAACCGGGCTCGCCATGGACGAGATTGTGAGCACGGCATCCATCCTCATGCTAACCGCCTGGCGCATACTCCCCAGCGTAAACAGGGCCCTGGCCTACTCGGTGCAGATAAGGGGGGTGAGGGCCAACTCCATCGTGTTTTTGGACCTTCTGGAGGCCTTCAAGAGGGACAAGGACGCCCCTATCCCCAACCCGGATCCAAGCTTTGAGTTCACTAAATCCTTAGAACTTAAAAACGCGGACTTCTTTTACCCGGATAGCGAGAAAGCGGCTCTTACGGATATCAGACTCTCCATAAAAAAGGGAGAAAACGTTGGAATCATTGGACCCTCCGGATCCGGTAAGAGCACCCTGGCCCTACTTTTAACGGGTCTTGTTAACCCTAGCCACGGGGATTTTATGGTGGACGGAAAAAACCTTACGCCTGAATCCAGGGAGGCCTATTTCGACATCCTGGGTTACGTCTCCCAGACCCCTCTTATATTAGATGGTAGCTTGGGGGCCAACATTAGTTTCCAAGAACAGGGGGAGACCCTGGACAGGGACTGGCTCATGGAGTGCGCCAGGATGGCGGCTCTGGACTTCATAGACGAGCTTCCCCTGGGCATGGACACGGAGCTAACGTCCGCGGCCCAGACTCTCTCAGGCGGTCAAATCCAGAGGATAGCCATAGCCCGGGCCCTCTACCACAAACCCGAGGTCTTGGTGTTCGACGAGGCCACAAGTTCTTTGGATTTAGTGTCAGAGCTCACTATCCAGAAGACCATCCGAGCGCTCAAGGGCCAAAGCACCTCCATAATAATCGCCCACAGGCTCTCGACGGTCGAAACCTGTGATAGGCTAATCTGGCTCTCAGATGGACGCATCCACCAGGAGGGACCTCCCTCGGAAATACTTCCCACCTATATACGCGAGCTAAAAGAGCGGGAGGCTGGGCTTTAAGTCCTTTGTCTAAGCCAATTACCTAAGAGTTAATTATTTTAAGCCAGTTATGATGGAGCTTATGAGGGAGCTAATTTAGCTTTTCCTTAGCCCCTGGGAAGGAGCGCCCCCAAGTAGCCCGCGAAGGCTCCAGGGTTTCTGGTTTGAATGTAAATGCTTCCCGGGCCTCTGAAACGGCACACGATTCCTTCACCGGAGGTGATGCTGGTTAAGATGCCCTTGGCGGCTTTTTGCAGATTAAACTGCATGTGGGACGGCCAGGCAACCAAGTGGCCGTTGTCAATTATTATCTCCTCGCCGTCTTTTAGATCTATTGTGTGGATGGCGCCCAGGGAGCTCAAAAATACCACGCCGGTTCCGGATACGTGGAGAATGAAGAACCCCTGCTTGGAAAACAGGCCCTTGGCCAGGTTCTGCATCTTGGTGTTAACATTTATGGTATTCTCTGCGCCCAGGAAGCCGCCCTTGTGGACGGAGAGCTCATAGCTTCCGTCTAAGCGCAGGTCCTTGATGGCCCCTGGGGTTGCGGGCGCGAAGAGCACCTCGCCCGCGCCCCTCTCTGCTGTAAGCGTTTGGAAAAAGAACTTCTCGCCCGCTAGCATTCTTCCTATGCCCGAGAGCAGTCCCCCCTCCAGCTTTCCGGCGACGTCTATGGTGGGGCTCATGGCGACCATGGCGTCGGACTCGCACTTTATGGATTCACCCGGGTCCAGGGAGTATCTGACCAGGGGAAAGGTGTTGTCGTAGAGGATGTCATACTTATTCATTGAAGCTCCGTATGTATAAACACGTATAAATTTGCCTCACCCAAAGGGCAAAGCTAATATAAAAGAAAGATGAGAAGTTGATAGATGAGCGAAAGGCGTCTTTGGCCTTTGGCTCATTTTTTTGGTGAGTTAGTGTTTTTGATGTCTGTTTCCGGCCAGTAATACTCCCAGAAGCTCTCCCAGACTCCGCCCTGGTGCATGATGGCCCGCAGGGTGTTCACCACCTGCAGACCCAGCTGCCCGGGGCCGTAGCTTTCCTGGACGCGCTCAAAGAAGCCCTCGGTGAAGTACCTCTTCCTCATGGCGTCCAAGAGCGAGTTCTCGGTGCTGATTAAGTCGTCATTGGCCTTGTAGCCGTGCTTCACGGCGTAGCGGTACCTGGTCCTTTTGAGGTTTTTGGTGAGGAACCTCACCAGCCTCTCGATCATGGGGAGATCTAGATCGTCCGCGTCAATGTCCAGTAAGTTCTGGAGGTATTCAATGAGCTTTTGGATGCCGTAGTCCTTCTTCCTGGCGGCCAAGGCGTAGTCGAAGATGAATTTTTCCCGATCCGGCATGGCAGCTTCCCCAAAAACGATGTAGGCCGCAAGGTAGATGTATCTTAGAAGGTGCTGGAAGTCCAAAAGCTGCAGATCGGTGTTCGCGTCTAGCCATTTCCAGTTCTCCGGAGCGCCGTCACCTAGGCCCTCGGTCTTGGCGTGGGGGAACTTCTTCTTTATCTCTTTCCACAGAGGATCCAGTTCCTTAAAGAAGCTCTTCTTGTCGTGCATCTCCAGCCCGCCCAAGTTTAAGCGGTGGTGGCACTCGTCATTAGGGCCAATTAGGGATATGAAGGCCGTCCTCTCCCTTCTGGAGTTATCGGGGATTTCCCTCACGAATGTGGAGTCAAGCTCAATTACGATTAAGGATACGTCTTTGTCAGTTAGGTGCGGGGGTATGTGGGAGCCGAACCTGTAGATGTGCCGCAGGAGCAGACTCCCCACCTCTGAGGCCACTTCCTCTATGTACTTGGTGGGAAGCTCCCTACCCAGGGTATCCTTGAGGTCGCTTGAGAGATCCTCCACGTTCATGCTGGCTATCTTGGAGCTCAGGATCTTCGCGAGAAAAGGTGTGGCGCCTAGGAGGATTCCCGAGTTTATCTCCATCGGGCAGATGACGTCTTGGTTTTTGTCGTTTTTGTAGGTGTGGCGCTCCACCTGGATGGGAGCCATTAGGCCCTGGTAGAGCTTCTTTCCGACTCCACAGTTTTTGTAGGTCACGCCGTCAATAACCAGAGAGCGCTGGCTCACGTCCTTGGATTCCAGGACGTCCTTCATGTAGTATTCGAAAAGTGAAGTCACTTTGTCCAAGAAAGACCGCTCCAGCTCCAAAACGCTTTTGTTCTGGAAATCTCCCCGGTTCCACTTCACCATTATTTGAGTGGTGTCCTTGGGAGAGGAGGAGTCCGAAAGTTTTTCAACACGTAGACTGTCCGGCTTTTCCATAAAAGTCCTCACTTTTGACAAAAACTATTGTCAAGGTTTAAAGGCTTGGGTTTAATTGGCTTATGATTAATGGGGTTACGGCTAATGTTTCTGGGGGTTGAAGTATTTAAAATGTTCGCTTCTACGAACCATATTAAAGAAAAATTGCAAAGAAAGATGGCAAAGAAAGATGGCAAAGAAAGATGGCAAAGAAAGATGGCAAAGAAAGATTGTTTTTCCTCACAAAGGCCTAAATTTTACAGGACTAATCATATCTTCGATAAACGCTCTTTTTTGTGTAGTGGGATGAAATTTTTAAAAAAGTTTTCGTCTGTCTTTAGAGCAAAAGGCATATGGGGTATTACGCGCGAGTTAAAAATTTCTTTGAGGCCGTAAGCACTTTGCCTTTACTTGGAACGGCCTCCATATAACAAATGAATAGGGCCTTATAGTTCAAGCCCCTTTGGCTTGAACTCTGTGCCTTTGAGTGTGTTAATTTTTTTTGGTGTTGTCACTATTGTCCTTGTCTTAGAGAAAATAACACATCCCGAGGGCTATGTCAAGAGCGCTCGAGAGTCTCTGGAAGCTGGGGAGTCCATCACTCGAAAACTCCTTTTATCGTTTCACATGTCACCATCAAGCCATATAGGATAGCGCACCCTGAGTTATAGTTAACGGAAATGCTAATGGTTTAATACTTAAAAATAAATTTATTCTTATGCTCCATACAACACTTGCATGTCGCGGA
>JAITJT010000182.1 GCA_031278795.1 Deltaproteobacteria bacterium
GATTGCTATTTTTAGCTTCTTTTTCGAAAAAAGCCGACAAAATGCCTTCGTCTTTCACTTGTTGGCTCTATTATGTAAGAGAGCGCTCATGAGTTCCGCGTTTAAGGTTCCGCGTTTAAAGTTTCGCGTTTAGATAAATTTTTTATGATAAAAAAGCCTAGTATGTTCTGTAAGCACTAGAAAAGCTCAGAAGAATTTTTCTAGGGGCGGCCCCCTATCTCACTTAAAGGAGAGAAAAAAACTACGCAGCTGTGGACAGAAGACAAATTTGCTGGTAGAATTTCCCTCTGTGAGCTATCAAGGCCAAAAATCTAAATTAATTTTTAGAAAAATTTCCCTAGAAGGAGACTCACAAAAAACAGCCATCCCAAAATTCCAAAGGGACAAGTCTTTAATACCCTGTTACTAGATATACAAAAACCAACGCTCATAACAGCATAAGGAGAGCAATATGTATCAAAAGTTAATGATTTTACTATGTTCCTTCGCATTTATCGCATTTTTGGCTTCCTGCGCCACACCCGCGAGGGAAGTCGTCCACCCCGTAAAAGATCATCCCTTCGTGACCGCCAAGAGCAAAGGCGAATCCATCAAGCACCTCACCTGCCCCACCAAGATTGCCCTTGATTCAACCATAGTTTATCCGCAGGACACGGGAAACGCGGTGGTGGATCAATATTTTGAAAAATATTCCAGCGACTTTTTAGAAAACTCGAAAACGTCCTACCAAGAAAGTGTCCTCAATGACCCCTCGGTCTGCACCTTTGACTACAACCTCTTCTCCCACGCTGACTTTGACAGCTACAAGGCCGGCGCCAACACCTTGGGAATTCTATACACTCTAAGCTCCTTTGTTGGCGGTGCCCATGAGGAACTGGACTATAGGGCATTCAATTTCAATCTTACCAACGGACTGGAGATGCACATAAAAGACCTCTTCCCCCGCCCCAAAACTGCTCTCCCGAAATTATACAACTACGTGTACACAGAACTCTGCACGGCAACAGACGCGCACGGCGCGGCCAGCACGGTTCTGGGCGGCACCTGCGGAACGGACAAGTTAGCCCCCAAGGAATTCTCCGCTCTGAACGGAAGCCTGGATCAAATTGGGCATATGATCTTAACCGCCGATGGCGCCAATCTAAACTTCCTGCCCCTGGATCTCTGGTCATGGGCACAGGGCCCCTACACTCTCTCCATCCCCAAAGAGAAGCTCATAGAGTTTGGAGCCAAGGATATCTGGGGAAAATAAGCTTAGCTTAGGCTAGTACCCGCGAGAAACTCTCGCGCGGAAGACTTTTTCGCGCGTTTCTTGAGACACATATAAAATCAATGCCCATGCCGCAAAACTTTTTGAGGCATGGGCATTTTTTTCTGCGGTAATAACGCGAAAAATGAATAAGATTAGCTTAAAGCTAAGATAAATATAAAGGATCGATTCGTCAAGCCGAGCTAAATGGCGAAGGAGGCTCAGAGCTTCTTGGAGAGGTCGGCAATCACCTTGGCCGCCTCGTCCGTGGGGTCTAGCTTGGGGCCCTTGTTCATCTCTTGCCTGAAGCTTACGATCTTGTAGCTAATAGTTTTACCTTCAGCATCCATCTCGGCGAGTAGCAGGGGCGCCAAGCCAGAGGCGCCTTTCACGTTTATGCCGCTCGCCGTGGCGAAGTTACCCAGGGAATAGGCGATGAGGCGGTCTTTGTAGAGCTCAGCGCCCCTGGGCACATGGGGGCCGTGCCCTATGACCATGGCGGCCCCGTGGTCTATCAAGGTGTGGGAGAGCCTTCTTAGGTCCCCACGGTTTTCTCCCATGAAGGTCTCGGGCCCATTGGGAAGCACCATGTGGCTGGCGCCCTCGGCCCCACCGTGCATGGACACGATAACCAGGGTCTTGGGGTCTTTGGCCAGGGCCTTTTCCACCAGGGCCACGGCCCCGTCAATGTCGTTTATGCTCTGGCAGCCCCGGTTGGGGGCGAGAGCGATGAAGGCGAAGCTTCTTCCTAAAACGTCCATATAGGCAATCTCACCGGGGCCCCCGGTGTGGGCTATCCCCAGGGCGTCCAGAGTCTCAACCGTCTGGGCCCGGCCCGCCTCGCCGTAGTCATAGGCGTGGTTGTTGGCCAGAGACATTATGTTGAAACCGGCGTCCTTTAAGATCTGCCCGTAGGAGGGAGGTGTCCTGAAACAAAAGGAGCGCCCGGTGGAGGTGTCCTTGGTGGGGCTTCCCCTATCGGTCAAGGGCCCTTCGAGGTTTCCGAAGACTATCTCCCTGTCTTTGAGAAAGGGTATCACGTCCGTGAAGAATCCCTTGGCCCCGTCAGGGGGCAAGAGATTCTCCGTCCCCAGCATGATGTCACCCATGAAGGCCAGGGTGTACACGGCACTCTTATCCAAAGGCTTAGCGCTTAGGGAGTCCTGGGTCTGGTTTTGCCCCAGGGCCGCGCCCCTTTGGCTGCAGGCTGGAAAGGTTGGGATTAAGACAATGATGAGGATTAGGAAGAGGAAGACTATTCTATTCATGGTTGTTTCCCTTGGCGAGCTCACAAAGCTTGGCGCAGAGCTCTTCGAGGATTATGGGTCTCGGCGTGGCTATGGTTACGAATGAGCGGGAGCTTTCCTCCAATAGCGCTATGGCCTTTTTTAGATTGCTAAATGTCCATTTGGCTGCCTGGCCCCTCAAGATTTCCAGATAATAGGCCTTGTGCTCCACCCTTTGGGAAAGGATGGCGGAAGGAAGCGCGTTCCCCTCGGCTTTGGCATCCTCCAGGTGAACCTTCACCTCAAAGAGGCGCATGAAATGCGTGGCGAGAACGCTAAGGATGGAAAAAGGCGGAAGCTTTTGCAGAAGATCCAAGAGTATGGGGGCGGCCTTTCCCATGTTGCCCTCGGCAATGGGAGTACTCAGCTCATAGAGCACGCTGGTGGAGTTGAGGGAGACATTCTCCCTGATTATCTTGGGGGTAATCCTTTCCTTGGGCCCGGGCCACAGCGAGAGCTTGTCGGCCTCGGAGGCGAGGGTCTGGAGATTGTCCCCCACCCTGTCCAAAAGGACGTTTACGGCCTCTGGGCTTATCTTAAGCCCTTTGTCCTGGAACAACTTAGCCACCCAGCCCGGAAGTTCCGCCGCGGTGGGAGCCGGGCAGTCCACGACCAAGCCCGCTTCCCTGGCCGCCTTGGCCAGCCTGGTGGTCTCCTTGAGGCTGGGATAGTACATGACAATGCTTGCGCCCTTGGTGGGTCTCTCAATCCAGCCCACAAAGCCCTGGAGCATCTCGGTCTTGAATTTTTTGCTCTCCAGCACCTTCACCAGGATAATCTTGTCCTCCGGGATAAAGGACGAGGCCGATGCCCGGTCAAGGATGCTCTCCGGGCCGTCCTCCTCTAGGTTGTAGCTCTGGAAGTTGAACTCGGCCGCCTCCGGGCTGAGGGCCTCCCTGGCGGCCTTTACAGAAGCCGCCAATAGCAAGGGCTCGGTTCCCTTGATGACATAAAAGTGCTTCCGATTGGAGCTAGCAATCTCTTTTTTGAATGCTTCCGCGAACAAGAAGACCCTCCAGGCGCCTAAATTATAAAA